>CAZPNC010000013.1:0-41891 GCA_964587945.1 uncultured Prevotella sp.
CACGACACCTATACAAGCAGCCGTATCTTTTTGCAACGCCCCAGTCACATCAAGAGCATTATAATACATTGACTTACGGAAATCTGTCTGCAACGGTGACAGCACATTATTACCTATGCGTTCACCATTCACATACAACTCATAATAACCCATAGCAGCAATGAATGCCTTGGCACTTTTTATGGTTTTCTTCTCCAAAGAGAACTCTTTCCTAAGATAGCGGGCATTCACCCTCGTCTTATTCTCCATCGTCTCACCGGGCAACAGGCAGTCAATACCTATCCATGCCCCCTTCCATTGCGTCTCGCCTATAACGTCTTGTGGGTTCAACGGTGTCACTATGTGCTGTGCGTTTACGGCAACACTACACATTATTATATATATAAAGGCAACAATTCTTCTCATAATCGTTTTTCGTTGTTACAAGCTGTTCGCATAAAATTCAATATTCATGTACCCGTCCTCCCTTATTACGGCAGCATCCGCAGGGTCATTCGGATTCATGCCATGCGCCTTTTCCCATTCATCCGGAATTCCGTCACCATCGGTGTCACGGTGCGGAATGCCATCATATTGTGGCAGGCCACCCACCTGTTGCGGGTCGGTAATTATGCCAAGCCTGTAACTGTCTGCCGGCAACCTACGGTTACTGTATGGTGATGTATGCGGTTCCGCATTCTTTGCATACTCAGGTATTCCCGCACTCACACCACGTATTATGCGTTCATCCACCTTATCACGGCATGGTTTTGTCGCTCCCACACCGTCAAGCACACGTCGGTACGTCGTCTCTGCGGTCAACAAAGTATCAAGATTGGGTATCTTGAAAGCTTCTTCCACCCTTATCCTTGCCATTACAGCAGCAACATTCTTCACAGCAGGCTGCACGCCACCATCCCAGTTGTCATCAGTAACCTTCTTATTCCCCCAAACAACATTACCTGAAACATACGCCTTGCCAAAATCGTCAGGCCTGTTCTTGTCGCGCGAAGCCTCCGGTTTCAGTATCCTATAACAAATAGCGGGACACTGTGCCTTACCTTTTTTGAACGCCTTCAACTGTTGTTCCACTGTAAACGCTTTTTGGTCAAAGCCCGTAACAGGCCCCGGCTTGAAATAGTTGTTAATGATGTTATATTGGGAATTGTCATCTCCTCCGTCAACAGAACGGTTCCACCAGTTGAAGATGACATTGTTCACAAAGTTGAAATCCCCGTCCATAGCAATGGAAGGGTTGCGGGAGATATTGTTTGCAAACAGATTTCTTACGAAAAGACTGTTGTGTCCACCTATGCTCGCACCGAAAGCATGGTTATAAAGATCCAGTCCTTCGGCGAATATACAATCCTGTATCGTGATATTAACCGTGGGATATTTCTTGTAATGACCGTCAGGCGTACGGTCATACACATGACGGTACATAGACATCACCTCATCCAATCCCCATGAAGCGGAGCAATGGTCATAGATAATGTTGCCTATCCCCTGCCCTCCGCAGGCATCATCACGAAACGCCACGTCCATAGCCCCACGACGAAAGCGCATATACCGTATTATGACATCATGAGTATCCACTTCCATGGTCTGTCCTGTCAGCACTACACCCATCCCAGGTGCCGTCTGTCCGTAAATGCTTATATATGGCGCACGTATATGTATCGGCCTTTCAAGGTGTATCTCTCCAGCCACGTTGAACACAACGATACGTGCCCCTCCAGCTTCACAAGCCTCGCGAAGCGTTCCTTCTCCGTTGTCAGCAAGTGATGTCACCACATAAATCCGGCCGCCTCTGCCTCCAAAAGAATATTTTCCGCCACCCTCTGCACCGGGGAAAGCGGCGACGCCAGCCTGTGGCAGCATATCCGGAGCGTTGCACCAAGGCACAAAAACCTTACCGTGCATCATGCCATCCATCACCTTTGGCATGGCTTTCTGCCATGCCTCTTCGTCCAAGGCATCCCACTTCGCCTCCTGTTCTGCCCCACGCTGCTTCACGCTGTCAGGTATAGTCGGATACTGAGCGAATGCCACAAGAGTGGTAAAACACAATAACATTAAAGAAAAAAATGGTCTCATATCAGTAGTCAGTTAGTAATTTGTTCCGCAAAAGTAAGTCTTTTAATTAAGATATACAAACTTTTACGCACTTTTTCATCTCTCTTTTTCCCATATAACATGAAAAACGCACGGTTTCCTTTGGCCCTTCAAAAAAACTATAGTAACTTTGTGGCGTCGTTCTTGTAATGTGACATTTTACGAAAACATATATTGTTTTATAAAATAGCATATTACAAAATATGCATATTAGCTGATACCGATACTACATTACGACACAACAGACGGACAAGGCCGATACGGCTATCTCCCGATGTACTAACTAACAATGAAAAGACTTATAATATCATTACTCCTTGGCGTATCGTTCACCATGGCGACAGCACAGGTACGCTACACCGGCATCGCCCTCAGCGACCCACAGAGGCATGACGGTGGACTGGCTCCCGTGATTGGCGTACACTGCATACAGACAATGCGTGCCAACCGCGAGCAGCCTGACTCGGCACGCAACGTTATGCCATGGACCTACAACCACCAGCCGATGCTGACACGATGGGGCGGAAAACTGTGGATGCACTATCTCTCCGACCCTGTCAGCGAGCATGTCCCACCGTCACAAACGCTCATGCAGAGTTCGTCTGACGGCTATCATTGGAGTGCGCCACAGACACTTTTCCCTGATTATGGCATGGGAATGATGGCGGTGATGCACCAAAGAGTGGGATGGTATGTGTCCTCACAGGCAACGGGCAGCCGACTGCTTGCATTGGGACATTACGGCATTTGCCGCACACCAAAGGATGATCCGAATGATGGAAACGGAATCGGTAGGGTTGTCAGAGAGGTCAAGGCCGACGGCACCCTCGGTGCAATATACTTCCTTTACTACAACCACGACCCGCAGACCAAGACTCTTCGCTGGCCACTATACACTGCTTCCAAGGACAAGAAATTCCGCAAAGCGTGTGAAGAGATACTGAATGACCCGCTGATGTGGATGCAGATGGTGGAAGAATGCGACCGCAACGAGCCACGTCTGCCACTAAAGAACGTGTATAAGGCATTCTGCCACTACACCCTGCCCGATGATACCACCGTCGTAGCACTATGGAAACACGCACTGACATCGCAGAGTAAGGATGGTGGAAAGACATGGTCACAACCGGTAGCACGTGCAAAAGGCTTCGTGAACAGCAACGCCAAGATATGGGGACAACGGCTTTCCGACGGCTCTTACGCCACAGTCTACAACCCGGCGGAATACCGTTGGCCACTGGCTTTGAGTACAAGCGTGGACGGAGAGGAATATACCACGCTCAACCTGATACATGGCGAGATGACGCCACTACGTTATGGAGGACAATACAAGAGCCACGGACCACAGTATGTGAGAGGGATTGCCACTTACATTACTGCCATGGAAAAGTTGCCTGAGGACAAAAACCACTGCTCCCCTTTCTTCGTAGCCTACTCAATGAACAAGGAAGATATGTGGGTGGCACGCATTCCTGTGCCCATACGGACAAAGGCGACGGTTCATGCGGACGACAATTTCGCAAAAGACGGGACGCTCGACAACTGGAACATCATGTCACTTGTCTATGCACCTGTCCGTGTGGAAAACGGAAAACTGATGCTTGCAGACAAAGACCATCATGACTTTGCCAAGGCGGAAAGGGTCATTCCTGCCACAAGGCGGCTGGAGGTAGAGATGAACATCACCCCGATGCAGAGCAATAACGGCGAACTGCAACTGGAACTACTTGACAGCCACGGCAACGCCTGCACCCGACTGACATTCCAACCCGACGGGCAACTGACGGTAAAGACAGGCGCACGCTTCAGTACCATACTTAAAGAATATTGCGCCAACAAGGAATATGCGCTGCGACTGCTGTGCGACCTTGACAGCCGCATGGTTACAATATGGATTGACGGTAAGAAATCCAGCCCCAAAATGCTGTTTGCCCCTATCGACAGCATAACGAGATTATCACTCCGTACCGGTGGCAGGAGGACGGAACCGACCATAGACTCTCCGGCAGACACTCCTGCCTACCAAGACCTGCCCGATGCCGGCAAAGTGGATTCTCTTGCGGTTTACTATATAAACAATGTGCGCACAAGCTATGCTGGAGGCAAGATGCAGGGGGCATTACTGCATTGGGGTGACTACAAGCACTACGCCGAGCACTTCAACACAATGGAACCGGAAGGTATAGTGCAGGCCATTCCTAACGTAGAAGCGGCACAGTGGATGGAGGATAACATTCCGTTGCTGGACTGTCCGGACAAACAGATAGAGGAAATGTTCTATTATCGCTGGTGGACTTTGCGCAAGGCGATAAGGCAGACACCGCAGGGTTACGTCATGAACGAGTTTCTCGTTGAACGTTCTTACGCTGACAAATATAACCTTATAGCCTGCGCCCTCGGCCACCACATAATGGAAAGCCGTTGGTTAAGAAACGACATTTATCTTGAAGACAATGTCAACGTGTGGCTACGTGGAGGCGACAACGGCAAAGGGATGTTCCGCCTTGACACCTTCAGTTCATGGTTGCCGTGGGCTATGTGGCAACGCTCGCTGCAACAGGGCAATACTGAATGGATGAACAGGTACAACACTGACCTGCAAGAAGACGTGGCACGATGGGAAAACACCAACACTTACACGGACAGCCTCTTCTGGCAACGTGACGTAAAGGACGGCATGGAGGAACAGATAAGCGGCGCACGAAAGCAGAACAACCGCCGCCCCACCATCAACTCCTATATGTACGGCAACTATATGGCTATGTCGTGGCTCAACAAAGCCACACCGGCAGGTAAAGAATATGCACGCAAAGCCAACCGTCTGAAAGAAACAATGATGCAGAAACTGTGGAACCCACAGTTGTTATTCTTCGGAACACTGACCACCGCCGACACTCTCGCAGCAGTACGTGAGGAGATTGGCTACATACCTTGGTATTTCTACCTGCCCGAAGACAATTCCGGCAAATATCTCCCGGCATGGATACAGTTGGCGGAAGAAAAGGGGTTCAACGCACCTTTCGGCATAACGACGGCGGAACGCCGACACCCGCTCTTCCGCAAACGCTTCCGCCCGCAGCACCCTTCATGCGAATGGGACGGGGCTGTATGGCCTTTTGCCACCTCACAGACACTGACAGCACTGGCCAATGTGATGGATTCTTACCCGCAACTGGCCAAGGCTATCACCGACTCCTGCCGCAACATAATCTACGGACAGGGGGCAAGCCTGAAGGATACAAGGCCAAGCGGCATAACCGACGGCAACCTGTTCTTCTACCATCTGAAAAAATACACAGAGTCACAATATCGCCGTGGCAGGCCGTATATCGGTGAATACCTCGACGAGACGGACGGGCAATGGCTGATGGGAGACAGGGAACGTTCGAAATATTATAACCATTCGACCTACAACGACCTCATCATTACGGGACTGATAGGGCTTCGTCCGTCAATGGACGAAACCGTGACGGTACACCCGCTAATCCCCTCCACATGGGACTATTTCTGCATTGACAACCTACCCTACCACGGAAAACTGCTCACTATCTACTATGACAGAACGGGCAGCAGATACCATCAAGGCAAAGGGCTGTACATATTGCAGCGTGATATGCCGAAAGGTGAGACCACGCCGAAACAGGTCAATATAACGAATTGATAAACAACACATTGTAAAAGGGCCCAAATTACATTGTAATTGTGCCCCTTTTACACGGTAATCATGCCCCTTTTACAACATAAATACATTACTATTACAGACTAAATAAATTTCTACCAAGAATGAAGATGAACTATTTACACACAACACACCTGATTCTCTTTCTATTACTATCGCTCTTCGCCTCCCCGATGCAGGCGAAACAAAACGGCATTACATCCGGCAAAGACATTGCCAGACAATGGACGGTGGAGGCTGAAGGTAACGGCTACGTTACATGGAGCAAGGAATCCGTGGCAGACATACATGCTCCGGGCGGACTGACTCTATGGAACAAGGCCTTGATGCAAGGGAATGTCACAATAGAATATGAGGCCCGCATAGTTGGTGACGGACGCATTTCCGACCTCAACTGCTTCTGGATGGCAAGTGACCCGAATGCGAAAGACGTATTTACAAACGCAAAGAAGCGTGGCGGCAGGTTTCTTGAGACGTATGCCATGCAGCTATATTACGTAGGATATGGCGGCAACCACAACAGCACTACACGTTTCCGCCGTTACGACGGTGACACGCGTGGAGTGACAAAGGCACCATTCCGCCCGGCCATACTACGTGAATACACGGACAAAGACCATCTGATTACAGGTGACCATTGGTACAAAGTAAAACTTGAAGCAGTAGACGGACACGTGCGTTTCACCATAGACGGCGAATGCCTCGTGGACTTTGTTGACCCCAAGCCGTTGACAAAGGGGCATTTCGGGTTCCGTACCACACTGGCACACGCACAACTCCGCAATTTCAAGTACAGTTGTGTGAACACCACAGACAAAGAAATAAGATTGAAGGACGTGCAGAACACACTGTCAGACAAACGCAGACAAACAACCACGAACCCAAAACCATCCACCTTCGGCATACCTTTCGCACAAGGAGAACTGCCTGCCGACAAAATGCTGACGGTAAAGGCCGGAGACAACACACTGCCTGCCGACCAGTGGACGCTGGCATCATGGCCTGACGGTTCCGTGAAATGGAAAGCCATAGCAACAGTGGTGCCACAGGGACAGGAGTATATTGACGTCAAGAAAGAAACGAAGAAGACCCCAAAAAGCAAGAAGACAGTCTGTAACGCAAACGACATATTGCTACATACCGCCACAGACGGGGCTTTGTTTGACAGCATCACCATTGGCGGAAAGCGCATAATGGGCAAGGGATGGATAGAAAGCAATGGCAAGACACTGCCTGTCAAGAGCATAACAAAGGTGCAGTCGGGAAAAGTAAGGGACTGTTGGAAAGCAATAGGTGACAACTTCATGATACGTCTTTACACCTACAAGGGTTGCAACGAAATGAAGATTGTACATACGGCATTTATCGATTCACTGACAAACGCCAACGGATTGCACTCACTATCCATGAAATTTGAAGTACCAATGGATGGTGCGGAATATGACAGACGGGTGCTTTTCCTCATGGATTCAACGAAAGTGCAGACAATGGATGTGAAGCCTCTCATTGCACGCAGAGCCATACGGATGGATAGCAACGGCAATCCGGCAGACGATAAAAGCCGTGATATAGTGGCACAGATAGCCTCATGGGACGGTTTCAGGCTGTCGCAGTTGTCACCAAACGGTTTCTCCGTGAGAAAGAGAGCAACGGAGCAATCGCCATGGATTGGCACAATAGAGGGACATAGGGCACCGGGCATGATGGCCATCGGCGACAAACTGAAGGGCGTAGCCTTCCATCTGACGGACTTCTGGCAGTCTTATCCATCCACATTACAGGTTGACAAGGCACGCAGAGACAAGGCTATCGTGAGCCTGTATATGTGGAGTCCCGAAGCGGAGGCTATGAATTTTGCACACTATGACACCATACCACACGGTCTTGAAGCATCATACGAAGATGTGCAGAAGGGCATGAGTACCGCCAATGGCATTGCAAGAACATCGACTATATATGTAACCCTCTCACTACAGGGTATAGATTCCATGAAGACGGCAATACCGGCATTGGCGCATCACACACAGTATGTGCCTTCACCGGAATACCTGCATGGTAAAAGAGCATTCGGGTTATGGAGCCTTGACAAGGGAACGGCACTTGACACCTTATTATATAATATAAAGAGTTTCTACGCCCTGCAACAGGAAAAGCACTCATGGTATGGCTTTTTCAACTATGGTGACGTGATGCACTCCTACGACGTGTCACGTGATGAATGGCGTTATGACGTGGGAGGTTATGCGTGGGACAACACAGAACTGGCCTCGCCTGCCATGCTGTGGTATGAGTTTCTGCGCACAGGAGACCATGAAGCATGGAGAATGGCAGTGGCCATGAGCCGCCACAATGCCGAAGTGGACTGCTATCACAGAGGGGCTCATGCAGGACTTGGCACACGTCACAACGTGCTGCACTGGGGATGCGGAGCAAAAGAGGCACGCATTTCACAGGCTTTCTGGAACAGATTCCTGTATTATCTGACAGCCGATGAACGCATGGGTGACGTAATGCGCGAAGTGATTGACGCTGACACACTGCTCTATACCCTTGACCCTATGAGGTTGGCACAACCACGCTCCGACAAATTTCCATGTACCGCACCTGCCCGTCTGCGCGTAGGTCCGGACTGGATGGCGTATGCCGGCAACTGGTTCACAGAATGGGAACGCACTGGAAACACCGTTTACCGTGACAAGATACTTGCAGGCATGAAGAGCATTGCTGCCATGCCACACGGTCTTTTCAGCGGTCCGAAGGCATTAGGGTATGACCCTGCCACAGGAATAGTGTCATGGGAAGGGGACAGTGCCGTACAGAACACGAACCATCTGCTCACGATAATGGGCGGATTTGAAATAATGAACGAGATGATTATGTCCGTTTCCACACCTGAATGGGACAAGGCATGGCTGGAACACGCCACAGACTACAAGGAGAAGGCTCTCAACATAAGCGGCAACCGTTTCCGTATTCCACGCCTGCAGGCTTATGCTTACCTGTTTACCGGTAAGAAGAAGTATTATGACAATGCCAGGAAGGACTTGCATCTGCAATTCCCTATTCTCTATACCAACGATGCCGCAACATTCACTCTGGATGCCATTTTCCTGCAAGAGGTACTGGGCGGAGATGTCAGACAGCATGGTTTTTAGCCATAAATTGTTACTTCTCACATATACCTGCGAAGCAATATCACATACATTGGGGATTTGCAGGTTGTGCAAAAAGCCGTAACTTTGCACTCAGAAATAACAAATGTCAAAAACAACGTTTCAATTATGAGCACACAAAAGAATTTACACATCGAGACCCTCGCCCTACATGTAGGCCAGGAGCAGGCTGATCCCGCAACAGACTCACGCGCAGTACCAATATATCAGACAACATCTTACGTGTTCCACAACTCACAACACGCTTCAGACCGTTTCGGACTACGTGACGCAGGTAACATATACGGCCGTCTGACAAACTCCACACAGGGTGTTTTCGAGGAAAGGATAGCAGCCATTGAAGGCGGTGTGGCAGGCCTCGCCGTGGCAAGTGGTGCGGCTGCCGTAACATACGCCTTACAGAATATAGTCATTGCTGGTGACCATATTGTCGCAGCCGACAACCTGTATGGTGGAAGTTTCAACCTTATAACACACACACTGGCCAACCAGGGCGTTACAAACACAATAGTAAACGTGAACAATCTGGAGGCTTTGGAAAAGGCCATACAGCCGAACACAAAGGTTGTATATGCAGAGACATTCGGCAATCCGAACTCGGATGTTACCAATCTGGATGCTGTTGCAGAGGTGGCACACCGCCACAACATAGTCTTCATTGTTGACAACACTTTCGGTCCAATCGTAATACGCCCACTGGAGCATGGTGCAGACATTGTAGTACATTCTGCAACAAAATTCATAGGCGGCCACGGGTCTTCGCTTGGCGGTGTAATTGTAGACGGAGGAAAATTTGACTGGAAGGCCAATGCGGACAAATATCCCACTATTGCCAAGCCAGACCCTTCATATCATGGGGCGGTGTTTGCAGATGTGGCTGGTGCTGCAGCCTTTGTGACACGTATTCGTGCCGTGATACTGCGTGACACCGGTGCTACAATATCTCCGTTCAACGCATGGATTCTACTTCAGGGCACAGAGTCTCTGCCGCTACGTATAGAGCGTCATGTGGAGAATGCGCTGAAAGTGGTGGAATATCTGGCAAAGAACCCGAAGGTAGAAAAGGTGAACCACCCATCACTGCCTACACACCCAGACCACGAACTGTACAAGAAGTATTTCCCGAAGGGTGCAGGTTCTATCTTCACCTTTGAGATAAAGGGCGGAGAAAAGGCCGCATGGAAGTTCATTGACAGTCTGAAGATATTCTCACTGCTTGCAAATGTGGCTGACGTGAAGTCTCTCGTGATACACCCGTACACCACGACACACTCACAGATGACTCCGGACGAACTGGCACAACAGCACATAACGCCATCCACGGTGCGTCTGTCAATAGGCGTGGAACACATTGATGACATCATTGCTGACCTTGACCAGGCGTTCGCACAAATATAAACCGGACATTGCCTGCAACCGATAAACGTATCAAATTACAGGGGCTTACTTGGAGTAAGTCCCTGTAATGCGTTTATAGTCAAAGTAACTGTTGCATTTCTTTGCAAACTCCATCAGTCTCGCAAAGGTGTGGTTATTTGAGAGCAGTTGCGGATTACCAAACATAATGAGGTGTTCCTCCGCACGTGTCATGGCGACATTAAGCTTGCGGTCGATGACACTGCCGTCATAATCCACGAACACATTGTCCGTAAGGAACTTCAACTGATAGTATTTGGAAATGGTGAAGCCATAGATTATGAACTTGCGCTGGCTGCCTTGATAGCGTTCCACGGTGTCAATGGTGATGTCGCGCAAGGTCGGTATGCCATATTTGTCAAGAATGTTGCGTATGGTGGCAATCTGATTGCGGTATGGTACTATCACGCCAACGGTTTCTGAAGGACAGAATCGCTCCTTTTCCATTTCATAAATATGTCGTACCGCACAGGCTATCGCATCGGCTTCCACCTGGTTGACTTTGTCTGACGGGCTGTCCTCAGGAGGTTCTGTAGCGACAAAAGCGATGCGTCTCGTCCTCAACAACTCTTCCATGCTGCCGATATTATCATCACATAGAGGCAATGTGGCGGTCTGATGTGGCAACGGAACTTCCGCCAACAGACCGGCATAAAAGGCTGTATTGGGGAACATGGCAATGTCGTGGTGCATACGTCCCTGCCGTTTGAGCATGAAAGTGACGTTCTCATTGTCCCTATACCTTTTCAACAACCGTTCAAACAATGAAAGGCGACAATCTGTAAGCAATATATCATTCAACAGTTTCTCATGCACCTGCGACACATCTGAGGACTGCTGCACCACGGCAGGCAGTTGTTTGTGGTCACCGATAAGCACAATTTTCCGTATGGACGGCATACCATCGTTATGGGCACTGAGCAGACCTATGAGATGAGGCTCAAGTATCTGCGATGCTTCATCTATGACAGCAAGGCTGAATTGCCGTAGACGTAACAACGAAATGTTTGAATTGAACGCCGTAGTTGTGCCGACATACACCCGTGCCGTATGCAACCAATGGGACAATTCGGACAAGTTGTTGAATTTGCCTGCCCTTTCCGACAATAGCTTGCCCCTGTATTCCGGCGCACAGTTCAGTGTACCGCCAACCCTTATGAAGTCAATGCCATCCCCAGTAAGTTTGCTGCAAATCTCGTCCACAGCACGATTGGTATAAGATAGCAGCAACACTGAAGAATCCGGTTCATGCAATTCCTCTCTGACCGTATTGAGCATGCCAAATGATGTCTTGCCGGTACCGGGCGGGCCGATAATCAAAAACAGGTCTTTTGCTTGCTTTACCTTCAGCATCATGTCGTTGAAACAGCCATAATCGCCTTTAAGGGTTAAGGAATTGTCTACCTCTGGCTCACGTTGCAGCAGTAACAGGTCTTTACGTCGCTGGGGAGCGGACAAGAAAGCGTGCATACCTCTGTAAAGAGAACTGTATGAAGACTCCATGAAGTCATGCTCGATAGCCCATTTCTTACCTTTGTTTCTCAAGAAAACTCGGCCGTCAGACTGTGCCGCACGTAGCATAAGGGAGATACGGTCCATCTGTATTTCCTCAATACTACAACGAAACACCATTGATTTCCTTGCGTCCGGCTCGCTGCCTTGAACGTAGGGGTAGAGGATTACAATATCACCTGTGCGGAAATTAGACATATCATTGTCCTCGTTTTCATGGAAAAGCAGAGTCACTTTCTCTATGCTTCCCTTTGTTTCATCATTGGGTGAGAGGAGGGTCAGACCGTCATAAATATTGCCGGCAAGGCGTTTCTCTTCCAAAGAGTCATGCCACGTAGATGCGAAACCGGAGTGTTCCTTCGTCTTGTTACCCAGTTTTGACATCACATGTTCATTGGCTATAAACGTAAGGAAACGGTAATAATATGTCTTTTCCAATTCTGATGCAGCCTTTATCGGTGCAAGGACATCTGTAATCTGACTATATTGGTATCGCGTCCACAAAGGGTTATTGACCTTCTTCTGGTTCATAGTCTCTGGTGTCAAGGCGTCAAGAACGCGGCGGAAGACGCCATCGCGTGTGTACTGGAGTTCTGACCATGCCAATTCATTTCTCACTTTGATTGCCCGAAAGACAAGTTCCGGTGCAAAACCAAGTCCCAACAGACTGCTACTGTAACGGGAATAAAGGAGAAAAGCGTGTAACTCCCTGTTATTCCGTTCGTATATATCACGATAGTTGTACCTGATGAGCAGCATATAGAGCAATAACTGCACATAATGTTCTTCCCTATGCCTCGGAACAGCGAAGTCATCATAAGGGAATTCGCCCTTACCTGACTTCTGCTCCATCAGCACACGGAAGTCAAGTTGCAGATAATCCATACGTCCCTGCAAACCAAGCATCTCAGAAAAGAATGATGGTTCCACCATTCCGTCCAATGGATTGAAGTGCGACACAGTAGCAGGCAAGTCCATATCAATGGCCTGCGAGATGTTCCTCTGCTGTATTTGGGCATCAGCATGAAACTTGTTGCTGATGCCGGCGGTAAGTAAACCTACGGCATTATGACAGAAAAAATCCTTGACACTGGATGCGTATGAGGTCTGTAACTTCGGTCTTATGGCCTCATCCAACAACTGTCCGGCAAAGTTTCCTAACACTATTGGTTCCGAATTTTGCTGTGGCTGCAGTTTGCCTAACAGACAAACAAGCGGCGACTCTGCATAATTGGTAAAACAACGTGCCACAGCAGAAATGTCAACAAGGTAATCTGGTTCATATATTATCAGTTCCGGAAACAGCACTCCGTTCTCTACACGAGGGCGGACGAGATTCAATTGCGTTCCCTTTTGGAACAGATGCGCAAGATAAGTCCAGCTTTCATGGGCGTAGAACGCTTTTATCTCTCTGCCACCCCATGGTCCGTCGGCCTGTCCGTAGACCTGTTCGTTATCCCATCGTTCTACAATCATCCGGACACAGTCACCATATTTCGGTCGCTTTTGCCCTGAAACGCCATCTGTTTGTTTCACCGCAGCGGCGCTGTCGTATTTCCTTTCATCACCAATGCCTTCCGGTACAGGGACTTTATAGATAAAGGCAATGAACCGGCACAGGTTTGAAAAATCATGCAGACAGTGAGATTGCAACATTTCTGCGGTCATCTCACTCCGTTTTCTCAGCCTCACACGAGTATCATTGATGTCCCTGACCATGTCAATATGAGCCCCATGCTCCTTCAAAAGATAGTCTGTCTTGGCAAAAGCGCCACACAGATTGGCCCTTGACTTCTCCGTATTCCGGTCTATACACTTGTAGAACACTCCGCTAAAGGCATTATAAATCCTTACATAATCAGGAAAAAGACTCATTGCTCCCTTCAGTTCGGCAAAGAAATCAGCCGCCGTTTCTGGTGTATATGTATAGCTGTTTTGTATCATTATTTCTGTGAGTATTCCGCAAAGGTACGAAAAAAGTCTGACAACAGCACCAGATTGATGCTTTTTAATAACGAAATATGAAAAAGATATAGGATACCTAAAAGATAAGAAAAGGACTTACTGTATTTCATAACAAAGTACACCAGAGATTAATTTGGAGTATGTCAAGTCTTGCATCAGCCATGTATAGAAATATTGTTTTTTCCATTCAAGTATGATTATTTATCAAGAAAATCAAGTACCTTTGCACTTAGTTTCATAAAACAAGAACAAGATACGGTACAAATTGGATATTATACCAACAAGAGAAAAGCAATAATCAGAATGAATAAAAGACAATATGCAGAGGCCAACAGCGAATGGTTAATGGCAAAAGCGCAGGAGGAGGGAGTTAAAGCCCTTCCAAAAGGTATATACTACAAGGTGTTGTCGGATGGCAAAAACGACGACATACATCCGTCTCCACGCAGTATCGTGACGGTACACTATACGGGATGCACTATCAACGGCAAGCAGTTTGACAGCAGCCGCGGAGGAACTCCACTCGCAATGAGACTGTGTGACCTCATAGATGGTTGGATTATTGCCATGCAACAGATGTGTGTCAGCGACAAGTGGGAAGTGTACATACCGGCAGAAATGGGATATGGCAAGTTCTCACAGCCTGGTATTCCGGGAGGTTCCACACTGATATTCAGTATAGAACTGCTGGCTATCTCATAAATATCCAAGTGAGGAGTTGATAAAAGAACAACATTCCCGATTATGATAACTCGCGATTCTATAGAAACAGCATACTGTTTCTTACATCAGAAGGAAAGGATTTATGCCCATTCCACTATGGACTGGCAGAAGGATGACATAGAATATGCCATATCATCGTATGTGGATGGCATGAACAGAGAACTCTATAACATCATTGCACAGGGACACAAAGATTTCCTCGTTGACCACAACCGATTCCACGATGACATAATATCGGCAGTTGAGAAGATGGAGATAATGTTGGAATGACAAGAACAACAAACTAAAGAATATGGAATATTTACCACAAGACCCAAACATATTGGTATCAAGTGTCAACATGCTCCTGCGCGACGAAGAGTATGATACGCTTGAATCTTTATGTTATGCTTTCGGTCGTGAACCAGAAGATATACTGCAATATCTTGACTATTATGGCTTTGTATATAGCAAAGAACAAAGACAAATGCGTCCGAAGGGGTATGACAAGTAATGAATACGCTATATAAGTTTTCGATATAGCCGGCAAATTACATCACATTTCCGGTAGAGATTTCTATTATTTCCTGCCACTATATTGCTTCTTCTCACGGAACAGGAATCGTCCTTTCCCATAAGATAAATAGCGGCACTGATATTCAGACGTATCAATAGCAACTCATAAAACACCAATCTATACCGTAATTAAAAAGGAATCCATTTACAAAGGGCATATTAGTTCTTTGTAAATGGATTCCTTTTTAATTTCTATGTGAAAACTATTTCAGTTTCGCCTTTATCCATTCCATGTGCTGATGCTCCATGGTTTCGGAAGTCCAGTGCTCATTTATGGGCGTGATAAATGACTCCTTAGGACATGAAAGCACGTTCCATGCAGCGAAACTGGTAGTCGGCGGACAGGTGCTGTCATTATATCCCCACGTCATACGGACGGGACACTTTATCTGACGGCAGAAGTTTATAACATCATAGTATTCCAATGTCTTTATAACCTGCGGTGTAAGGATGCCCACTGGATTGCGGTTTAGGTGCGGATAGCCACCAGTCCGTCCATCCTCACTGTATGCCGCCATGTCCGTAAGGGCTGGATGGTTAGCCACACAAAGCGTGATACGCTGGTCAAGTCCCGCTGTAACAAGTGCCAAAGCACCACCTTGTGAGCCTCCCTGCACAGCAACATTGACTCCATCCCACTCTGGCAGCGATGTAAGAAAGTCTATACAACGCACCATACCGGCATAAACATGGCGCATATAGTAAAGTTCCCTATTGTAAACATTATTGACAAGATAACCGTTATCCTTACTACTAAAAGCATTAGAGATACTCTTGAATTCCGCATTTGACAACCGCGGATCCAGTCCGTGTATCTCTATTTCAAAGCGTATCAGACCTTCCTCCGCATAATATTTGTGGCGCAAGGGTTCCTTTATGGTCTTGATACCCGCTCCTGGAGGACACAGAACAACAGGATGCTTGCCTTTTTGCACCTCCTTAGGCATGGTAAGATAGCCATACATAGAATGCTCACTGTCTATCTTCAGTTTCACAAGCCAACAGTCTATTTTGTCTGTGCAATACTCTTTGGCTATCTCACGTGTGCAAGAAACAGGAGTCTTACGTGCCTCAGCAATAGTCTGCTGCCAGAATGCGGTGAAGTCCGACGGCATCTTAGTGAAAGGTTGGATATCATTTACACTAAAACCGACCTTCACATGGTGCGATGTCTTCACGCCATCAACATTCGCAGTGAGTCTCAGGTCAAGGAAACCCGGTGACTTACGAGTGCCAATTGGTATGGAAACCCGACCATTCTTCATCTTCACACTGCCCTTTGATATAGAGGCCAGCATATCAGGAGCAATCTCATAGTTCACATCCGTTGTGACAGCAACACCATATTTATATAGCTGCACGTCAACTGTCGCCTTCTCACCTGTCTTATACAGCCAGTCTGCATGGTTCGGACTTGTAACCCAAAGGAAATCACTGCGGTACGGATAGTTCTCTGCGCAAAGATGCGAGAGGGACATTAATAAGACAAGAAATGTTAGAATCAGATATTTTTGTAACTTTTTCATTATTCGCTTATGGTTTTGACACATGGGATGACATTAATTATCACCAGCCAATCATTTTGTCTTGTTTTCTATTATATAGAATGTAAACGTACGGTTCTTGGCCTCAACGCGGTATGGCGGCAGTGCTTCGGCATTGCCACTCCATGAGTCTATGCCACCGACACCGGCCATCTGCTGGTCTATGTAGAGGCAGGTGTGTGCGGAACGCTTGACGTCCTGCGGATGTCTCTGTGCTTTCCGCAGTCCTTCATCAAGATCACGAACTTCATAATGCAGTGCAGCAGCAGAGAAACATGTATCTGAAATAATCTCAATATTACCCTGCTTCCATCTGCGTATGTCACACTTGCTGCCGGTATCCTGCGGACGTACGTAAGGGAAGAACTGTTCGTCAGCGGTAAGTGAGTATATGCCTATGTTCTGTGACATCTTGCGGTCAGAGTAATTCTCCACTGGTCCACGTCCGTAGAACTCACTCTTGTCCATGTCATAAGGCAAAAGCATGACGACACCAAATCGCGGCATACCCGGAACATCCTTGGCATCAGCGTCAAACTTGATACTTTCCGTAACCTTCGTTACATCATCATTCATTGTCTCATAGGTCATTGTAAGAGTAGATTTCGTAGCGTTGATACGGTAAACCTCTGTAACTACATTCCCTTCAGCCTTTCGTGACGTGCAAATCATTTCCGGATTGTTCCATGCGCGGTGCTTATTCTGCAATCCGGCACCCATGTCATTGTCCGTAACAGCACGCCAGAAGTTGGGGCGAAGGGTGTAAGGCAGTGGCCTGTGAGTTACTGTTTTTGAATTATCCGGCGTAAGTCTCTCCGTGTCTATTGCAACAACCATGTCATACAGGTAAGGTGACACCTCCAGTTGCTGGTGTGCTATGCTGTGCCCTGCATTCAGAAGTCCCTCCTTGTTCTTCAACTCATAACTTACATTGAGCAGCAGTTCTACATCCTTGTCATAGAGAGTGTAAGGCACTTTCACCTCTGCAGTCTGCTGGGGTGCAATGTTAAGATTGTCAATATAGCCGTCCTGCGCCTTCACACCGTTGGCAGTCAGTGTCCAATGCAGCCGTACATAGTCCAGCGGACGGAAGAAATTCTCGTTCTTCACACGTATGATGCCCTTGTCAAGGTCCACTGGTTCCGTCCATATATTCTGATAATAATAAGCATATTCGTATGCCTGTGGAGTGTATTTGCGATCTGCCGTAATAAAGCCATTACAGTTAAAGTTATTGTCAGAAGCGTCATAGTCATTATAGTCACCTCCATACAGGAACTTTGTCTTGTCTGTCTTGTCACGCAATCCCTGGTCCACGAAGTCCCAGATGAAACCGCCCTGATACTTAGGGTACTTGCGTACAAGATCCCAATACTCCTTGAAACCGCCACCGGAGTTACCCATGGCATGAGAATACTCACACTGAATCAGAGGCTTTGCGCTTGACTCCTTCTTGGAATATTCCTCACAATGCCACTGGGAATAATACATCGGGCAGAAGATGTCAGTGCCCTCACCTGTCCGTGCCTGCTCATACTGCACCGGACGGCTTTGGTCTTGTGTCTTTATCCAGTTGTATGCGTCAAGGAAATTCTGCGACATACAGGTCTCATTGCCGAGTGACCAGAATATTATTGAGGGGTGATTGAATTTCGTAGCCACATTACGCTGGTTACGTTGCATTATCTGTGTATGGAAGAGAGGGGCAACCTTCTTGCCCTCGTCACCGTAACCGAAACCGTGACTCTCCTGGTTTGCCTCCGCACATACATAGATACCATACTCATCACACAGGTCATACCATATCGGATCATCAGGATAATGGCAAGTGCGTACAGCGTTTACATTGAGTTCCTTCATCCGTTTTATGTCTTCAATCATACGTTCACGGCTCACTACATAGCCCTTGTCAGGATCTATTTCATGACGGTTCGCGCCTTTTATCAGTACCGGCTGGCCGTTGACAAGCACCTGTGCATTCTTTATCTCAACCTTACGGAAACCCACTTTCACGGGCATCTCGTCACCACCGGGTTGCTTTACGGTCAGCGTATATAGATAAGGTGTCTCCGCAGACCACTTCTTAGGGTTGCTGACCTCAAACTTCGCCTGTGCGCCCGCTTCCTTGTCAAAGACCGTGTTGCCCTCTGCATCTTTCAATACATATTGCAGTTTGGCACTGCCCTTAACTTTTGCGTCCACCGTCAGCACACCGTCCGTATAACCGTTCACAAGATCTGGCGTTATGCGTACATCGGTTATCTGCGTTTTCTTGTTCTTGGTATACATATAACATGAACGTGCCACACCTGAGAGACGCCAGAAATCCTGGTCTTCATCATAAGAACCGTCACACCAACGGAAGCACTGGAAGGCTATAAGGTTGTCCCCCGGCTTCACGAACTTGGTAATATCGAACTCTGCGGCAATTTTTGAATCCTCAGAATATCCTACATACTTGCCATTGACCCACAGGTACATATTGCTCGTCACGCTGCCGAAATGCGCTATAACCTGCTGACCTTTCCAATCAGAAGGAACCGTTACGGTGCGACGGTAAGAGCCTACATGGTTGTCCTTCACCGGCACTTCGGGCGGATTATTAGTAAAGTGTCCGCGCCATACGAAGCCCACATTGACATAAACAGGGTCTCCATAGCCGTTAAGTTCCCACATACCGGGCACCGGCATGGTGCCCCACCGGGAGTCATCATACTTCATTGTGAAGAAGTCCGTAGGACGTTCATCTGCATTTGCTACCCATTTGAACTTCCATTGTCCTTCCAGAGACAATGTCTTTGCGGTATTTGACATCACTTCCGTGTGTGCCTGATACCTGTTAACCTCGTTGATTTCGAGGTTATGCCATTCATTAAACGTCTGTGCATTGGCTGTCAACGCCATAGCCATAGCCATGGTCGTTGCCATAAGCCGACCGCATTGTCGATGCTTTTTTGTCATAAGGTTTTGTTTTGTTTATATAGTTAATATAGGTTGAATATCATTGGTTTTGTAATTGCATTGAGATTACCATGTAAAAGGGCCACGATTACAAGGTAAAAGGGATGCTATTACATCATAGTAATGGAATCCCGTGCCTGCAAGGCCGCACGTTCAGCTTTTCCCCTCGCCTTTTTCCTCGCCTCCTTCATATAGTCTTTCCACTTTTTCATGTCAGCAAACGGGTTAAAGTTGTTCTTGTGTTTCAGGAGTCTCGGCTTGAATTTCACATTCTGTACAGAGTCGGTCTGCGTGTACCAGAACCGAAGTGAGATGTCAAACATTTTCTTGGGCATGAACACTTCGCCCATGGCAGTCTTGCCGTTACTGTCCATCACCGCAGAAACATTTGTAAAATTAATACCCTTGAACTTTGCACTATCCACATGGGCCTTCAGCCATCCTATGGGTAAGCGGCCTCTCATTTCCGGTGGCCGACGTTGTCTGGACGCTACATTGAAACAGTATGTTGCATCAGCCTTTATAGTACCCAGCCCTTTTACATTCATCACATGGCCCAACGCCATGGAATCAGTAGAGATACGACCTGTCATCTCCTTCTTTCTGCCATTGATGGTAAAAGCAAAATCAGCATTGCCGTAATTAGTGAACAACGTGCCGGAGAAGTCCTCGCGCTTGAAAAACACTCCCATCCTTCCACGATAGCGTATGTCTCCAATCTTTGTAATCTGCCGGACCATCTTCATACGCACCTTTTTGGAGAAATGGCTGATGATGGTTTCCTTTATACCCTTGCGTGCATCAAGGCGTATGTTATAGAAATGCAGCCGCAGGTCAAAGCGTTTCAACACGTCACACATATCTCCATAAGCCGTAAGTCGTAGACGTTTGTCTGGCGTAGATATGTTTATATCATTGAAATTCAAACGCTCCATGGTCCCGCCAGTAGTGACACGAAGGTCAAGCGGTGTGGTAAAGTCACTCAACACTGGTGCAAAAGGTCTCGATATGTCGCAAAGATACACCTTGGCCGTTAGCGGGAAAGGCCTTACGCCGAGATCCACTGTCTTGCCGGCACCATTCTTCAACAGGCAGGCAGACACCTTATTTATATATATACCGGTGCGTTTGAGACTGATGTGCATCTTGGTCACCGTTATCGAATCCTTGACTTTGGCCAGCAATGCAGTGACATTCTTGACGGACAGTCCGGAAGCCTTGTCGTGAAGGGACATCCGTGTTATCTCACCTCGGATGCTATCTTTGGCCAGATAGAGCATTGTAGCCTCGGCATTAACCACAGCATTCATGTGTCCGGCATCGAAATATCCTCTGTGTGGCTTGCCTGTCCGTTTGTGTGGTTTACCGTTATTGTAATAGTATGTCAGAGAATCTGCGCGCAGTTTCATCGGTTTCAGCAAGGAAAAACGCACTCCTTGTTGAAGAATGCCAAGTCTTGCAAATCCAAACAGCCGGTTTCTATAACTGCATTTCATCCGCTCCAGCAGTATGGTTACGGTCCGTTGTTGTTGACTTTGGTATTTCATACTGCCAAGAGACAGTGCCATGCCGGATTTCGTCTCTTCCGCCTTCAGTGCCGTCAATTTCACGGTGAGGTTCTTCTGCTCTTTCAATATGCTGTCAAGGTGCAGACAGACATTGTCAAGACAAAGATGATTGCCATCGAGTGTGTCACCCGTTTTCAACGGTTCGGAGAACACGTCCCACCGCAGTTTCATCCTGTCAAGCACCGCTGACTGTACTTCCACACTCCATTTGGAACGCCCGGCATCCTCGCCGGCGTTGCGTTTCTTATGCTGTTTGCTCTTTATGACATCAAAAACAAACTGATAATTGGCCGTAGTATCACGCCTCTGCTTATAAAATACCGCCATCAGGCCAAGCATATTCACATTGTTTACAACTAACCTTGAATGCAGCAGCGGCAAGAGCTCTACCTTCGCACCCAGCGTATCCACAGCAATCATTGTGACATTGCGTCGGTCTTCCATTGCAAATCCATACAGAACCACTTCACGTCCCGGAACACTTATACTGACACTGTCAATCCGAACCGTTGTGCCAAATTCCTTTGACAGCATTTCCGCTCCCTTGTCACACAACCATTGCTGCAAGGAATTAACCATGACAAGATACAAGACAAGCATAAGCGTAAGAATGCTCAGACCTGCAATAATCGTGATTCTATGTGGTTTACGGATTAGCATTGTCTATATGGTCATTCATGGTGCTCCCACTGGAAACACATAGAACTGCCTGTCCTTGCGGTAGTCTATCATCCATTGGTCCATAATGATATGATCATCAAGGGCCGTCACGGTGAGAGTGTGACTTCCTTGTGTCAGTTCTATATCAAGAGTCCTGATTGCTTGTCCACGCAACACGTTAGTTTTCCACTTCTCCGAACGGTAAGGTTCCTTGAGAGTATAAACCGTCGGTGCTCCGCCATCAATGCTTACGGCATAGCGTATGTCACCCTTGTCATTGGCTTGCGTAGGTATCATAGCGGTTCTTAGCACTGCCTGACCCGTCTTTTCTGTACGGAAGTCAAACCGTAGCGAAGAGTTCTTTGGTATGCAGACAGCTTTCATGCTGTGACCAAGCATCTCTACCGGCTGCACTTTGCCCGTGTAGCCATCATAGGTGCAGGCATTGCGCACTATGCAGCCATCAAGTATGGTCGTTGTCAGCGGACGACTATTGCTGTGGCGCAGCGTAGTACTGTCGGTAGTAACATAGTCTGCGAACACAGGAAGGTTACGCGGGTTGGCATTCATCAACCCATTCCACTTGCCACCGTTCAGGTTGTTGTATCTCGTTGTCAGTTCCTTTATTTTATTTTGATACATAATAGCCGTCATAGTATCACCAAGTTGTGCCTCAAGATGCTTGTGCGCCATCGCCGCAGCGCAGTTGACGGGATAGACAACGTGTGCGAAATACGAAGCATCATGCCTGTTTTCATTGTTGACGACAGTGCAGATACTGTCATATTCTTCAAGATAACGCTCCAGTTCTCCACCAAATTCCATTTCAGAAAATTCGGTATCACTCGGAACGGAATTACCTTTCGGATATTTCTTCTTGTCCAGTTCCGTCTGTGTCCAGCCCATGAATTCGGGCTTTCTTATGCCACAAAGCTGGTAAAAGCGTTCCATGGCCGGTGCTATCCTGCCGGCAGTCTGCTGTCCGAACTGCTGCGTCAGCCATGAGCGCAGATGCTTTCGCAATGTCTGTGGGGTAACACTATTTATATTCCACGCCATATCCATGGAGAGAGACAGTTGGTATGCCGCCACTTTTGGATCGTGAACGTTGATGATCCACATCTTGCGTGCATTGTGGTCGTATGCCAGCCGCAATTCGTTATACACCAGTCCCGGCTGCGTAGTTGTCAGCCAGAGATGGTCGTGGGGCCGTCCCCAGTAACTGAGATGATAATATATGCCACCGCCGCCGCTGCGTTTCTGCTGATCAATGTCACTAAGGCGTGTCATGTATCCGTAATTGTCATCGCACCACATCAACGTAACATCATCGGGCACACGCAACCCACTCTCGTAAATCTGCAAGACCTCCTTGTAAGGTATGAATACCTGTGGTACTTTATCAACTTCCTTTGAATAGTATTTTGCAATGAGTTCGCGCTGACTGTCAATGACACTCTGCAAGCCGTCAAGTTTCTCTTCCGCAGTCTTTACACCCTCCATAGAACCGTCGTGTATGCCTCTCATTCCGATAGTGAACAGACCTTCCTGCCCTTTCATCTCCACAAGGCGTTCCTTCCAGTAGTCAAGTACGTTGGCACGGTTGGTCATGAAGTTGTATGCTCCGCGCTTTTTCTTGTCCCACTCGCCAGTGTTGCTTCTGAGAATGGGTTCACAGTGGGACGAACCTATGACGATACCACACGAGTCGGCCATCTCCTTGTTGCCGCGAACAGAGAAGAATGGTTTTGTGACCTCGTGCATGGCAGGCCATAAAGCGTTTGCCCTAAGGCGTAAAAGGAGTTGGAAGATATGTTTGTAAGTCTTCGGGCCTATTGTACCTTTGGGCAGGTTAGGCTCCACAGTCTTGTTCGCCCATGGCAGAGTACTCCAGTCTTCATCGTTTATAAAGATGCCCCTGTACTCCACAGAGGGACTTTGCAGCATCTCGTCCTCACTGCCGAAGGTAAGTGATTCCCGCCTTTCCGGAATGACATCGCCCCACCATATCCACGGTGACACGCCTGCCTTGCGTGACAGTTCGAGGATGCCGTAGGCTGTGCCACGGCCATTGTTTCCTACGACTATTATCTTGCCGCCTCTCTCGCCAACGAAGAAGGCATCCTTACTGTCCATCAACCGCGCAGAAAGCACATTAATATCACTCAACACCTTCAAAGTCTTGGCATTGGCTTCATCCAACTGGTATATCTCAATTTTCGCCTTATGGCCGCTGTGTGCCTCCATTCCTGTCACCGCCTTCATGTCACTACGGAACATTTGCAGTGCAACATCCACCACGGGTGAGGTCTTCCCCACTACATTATAACGTACGGGATGGTGTCCGTCATACCACTGTACGGAGGCAGTAGCGTTGACACAGAGGTATAAAGAAAATAAAACGGTGATTATCTTGTTTCTCATCATTATGCTGTTATAGGGATGTACCTTGGTGCATCCTGATTCTATATTTCATGAAACGGCATTTTGCGGCTGTCCTTGCAGGAACGCCTTGACATTCTCTATGGCTATATTCATCAGACGTTTGCGCGCCGCCAGCGTTGCCCATGCTATATGAGGGGTGATGTAACAGCAGCGAGCCGTCAGCAAAGGAGAGCCTTTCACAGGTGGTTCATCTTCCAGAACGTCAATTCCCGCCGCCGCAATTCTGCCATTGTTGAGTGCTTCAGCAAGAGCTTCCTCGTCTACCAAAGGGCCGCGGCTGGTGTTTACTACAACAGTAGTGGGCTTCATCATGGCTATAGTATCGGCATTAATAATATGGTTCGTGGTCTCAGTAAGCGGACAATGAAGGGTCACGACATCAGCCTTACCGAAGAAATCGGTAAAATCTTCCGCCTGTTTCGCATAAGCCGGCAAATCTTTTCTAAAAGCCTTTCCTCCTCTCAATGACGGTGCCAACAGTACCCTCATACCAAAAGCATGTGCAATGGCTGCCACCGCCCGCCCGGTATTGCCAAAGCCTATAATGCCGATATACCGGCCGGCCAGTTCTGTCTGCGAAACAAGTGTATATGTAAAGTCTGGACATTTGCTCCACACACCGTCACGAACAGACTGGTTATAAGATGCAACACCATTGTATATATTAAGAATATGGGCGAATGTCAGTTGCGCTACCGATGCAGTACTGTAAGCAGGGATGTTCGTTACCACAACGTTTCGCCTGTGTGCGGCCTCAATGTCAACAACATTATACCCCGTTGCCAGTACACCTATATATTTCAGTCGCGGCAACATTTCCATTACCGAGTCCGTTATTTGTACCTTGTTAATTATTATAATATCCGCATCTTTGGCACGTTCCGCCACAAGTTCCGCCGGTGTACGGTCATATACCGTAAACTGACACTTGTCACCGGCTGCCGTTTCTATATTCTTCCACGGCTGCCAGTCTATGTCTCCAGGGTTAGCGGCATATCCGTCAAGCTGTACTATGTTCATTGATTTGGCTGGTTTAGTTAGTTTCAGGTTGCCGGTAGTATGTCTTTCGGGTCAGATTCAGGGTAACGGTACCTACAACCTACAACCAAACAAATAGTTGATTGCAAAGTTAATAAAAAGAATCGACACCAACAAGAATTTGCCATAACTTTTTCTTTGCTACACAAATGAGCATATAATATCCCTGATGTTTCCACATACGCCAACACAACAAGACCGACGCACTACCAGCATTAAATCTTAAACTTCAAGCCAAGAGATAGACTAAGAATGTCTGTAAAAGATATACTGGCATTTACCGCCTTGCTGATTACATACAGGTCACAAGTAGAAAGTTCCCAAACCACGCTACATTCCTTGGCGAGGAAACGCTTCTCCTTGGGTATATGGATGGTATATCGCTGCCCGATGAAGATATGAAGACGAATCTTTAAAGAGAACCTGTAATAGTCCCTGTCGGGGTATCGTTCGGGTTCTTTCGTCCAATAGTCGCCGCACAACACAGAATTCATGAAGAGTCCGCAGGATAACGGCTGCCATGAATACCAATAATTGCCACTGTTGCGCTCATGGCTGCGGTATAGTCCTTTTGTCCAGGGCACATAAGTCTGGCGCAATGTAAATGTGGCAAAGGCCTTGTCTTTGTCATATTTCGGAACAAAGCCGAACATCAGGTCAGTTTCCCACTGCCTGTTCCGGCCGTAGTCCCATCCAACGCCGAGGTTCAACAGCCCTATGCTGCCTGCGTACTGAAAGCGATAAGAACTTGGCAACAATGACATCCACAGGCGATGACGGCGTTCCAGTCTCGTCTCATACATCTCTATCTTACGGTTTAACTTTGCGATGGTGTCCTGTTCCGCACCAAACGACAGCAAGGTATCAGTACAAGTACTGTCTGTCCGCTCCTGTGAAAAGGCAAGAAACGGAAGGAATGCCAATAAACTAAAAAGAAATCGTCTCATAGGTATATCCTTTCTCGTTTATGGTGAACACATAATACTGCCTCTCTTTGGCACAAGTTATCTGATAATACATCAAGCCATCACCAAAGATATCATTCGCTTCGGTGTTATGGCCGTGCCCGTTTATACAGCAGATAGTATTATTCAGTTGCTGTATCTCTTCTTAAAAGGCTTTCGCAACGTTATTGTTGAACTCATCGCAATATGGCGCCACGTGCATGACCATGACAGTATTGGAACATGATTCGTCTCCTCTGAAACTCTCAATATATTCAAAATCCGGTATAGGGTTAGAGAAATCGAACTCCAAAGCATTCGTGTCAAGGCATATAAAGCGTGTGGGTCCTGCAACAAAAGAGAAGTTCTCATTACCGAACATGGTCCTGAAAACCTCCTTCCCACTACCTATGCAGTCGTGGTTTCCTATCAATACTATATATGGCATTTGCAGTCTGTCAAGGATGTCACGCTGCCATTCAAACTCTTTTGTAACACCGAAATCGGTCAAATCACCACAATGTATGACAAAATCAATGTCACCTCTCCGGTTAATGTGCTCCACTTCGTCCTCCGTTTCATCATACCATCGCTGCGTATCACTTATAACGGCAAAGCGGATCCGTGTACGTCCACTCATCGCCTGCTCTATTTTGGCAATGTTCTTGGCATTGATGTCCGCATTTCCATCAATCTTCCCATCGTACGGATGGATGTCTATGAGGTCGCAAGATGTAAATAGCAGGAGCAACAGTAAAGGCCATTGGTTCAAGAAGGCAAACCCTTTGGTGATATGCTGTCTGTCGTTTGTCATAGGCAATGTATCTTTGTAATTAAAACCGAGCAAATATTCCGGATGCAAAGTTACAAAGAAAAAAGGCGCAAAACAAATTTCCTGCGCCTTAAAAGTGTTCTGTTATACAGAATCGCTTTTCTCTTTTACTTCCTCTTTATTATAATAGTCATTCCACTCCTTCATGACCTTCTGCCAGTCAATCGTTTCATATTGCTTCCCGTCAGCGTCCGTTTCACTGCCCATCAGTTCAGCATCACGCTGCTTGTCACGCTCACGTTTCTCCTTCATGTCAGCTATCGTGGCATCGTCAAGTATAACAATAGCATGACGTTCCAACGCAGCATACAACTCATCAAGGCCAAAGTTCTTGCCGGGTTCATTGAAATCAGATATACTGAAGCCATAACCGACGCGTAATTCATGGCGAATCTCCTTCTGTTTGAGACGATTTGCCCTTTCCTTTAACTTCAACAACTTCGCTATCTCGAATATTTCGCTCTGTGAAAATTTTGTTCTACCCATAGTTTAATGTTTTTTTATAAGACCGTTCCGGCAACATTTCCGGAAAAACAACCATCAACTGCGCCATTTATTTCAATACAACAGCAGCAATCCGGCAAAGGCTGCATAGACAATCATACGGATAGGATGCACCTTTATTACCTTCACACCAACAAAGGTCGCAACGAACAGCACTATTGAAATCCAGAAATGCCACGGCGACTGTATCGGACTATTGAAGTTCTCCGCATTACACAACAGCAACGTTGCCGCAGCCAACAACCCTACAACCGCTGGCCTTAGTCCGATAAAGACACTTTGCACCGCAGGATTATCCATGTATTTCAGAAACATTTTGCTTATCAACAGCATCAAAAAGAATGACGGTAACACAAGTGCTGTTGTGGCAGTAACACTTCCAAGCACCCCAAGTATAACGCTATCTGTAGCATGATAAACGGCTGTATAGCCACAGTATGTCGCACTATTGATACCTATAGGACCAGGCGTCATCTGCGATATTGCCACAATATTGGTAAACTCCGCTGATGTCAACCACTGATGGCTCACCACCACCTCATGCTGTATTAGCGACAACATACCGTAACCGCCACCGAATCCAAATGCTCCGATAAGAAAAAAAGTATAGAATAGCGTCAAGAATAGCATCGTTTTTTTCTATTATAGGTCTTAAGTTACAGTTCTTGGATTATAGCCTTATTTACCAAATTCCACCAATCCGTAAACCATACAACCATCAGTCAAAGAACTTTAAACCACTTATTCACTTGGTTTCAGGAACTGTCCGTACAGATAACCACCTATACCGGCAGCGAGAATTATGTATATCGGGTTCACACCAAGCAGCCATATCAACATAGCCGAGGCTATGGGTATCCAGCAATTCATCAGGTTCAAGCCTGCTTTCTGTGCCATATTCCATGTCGGAATGGCAATAAGCGCCACCACGGCAGGGCGTATTCCTGCGAATGTCGCAGCCACCCACGGCACATTCTGGAAGTTCTGGAAGAACATCGCAATGGCAAGAATAATGAGTAAAGATGGCATTGCCGTACCAAGTGAGGTTATAAAAGCCCCCTTGACACCCTTCAGTCTATAGCCAATAAATATTGAAAGGTTGATGGCAAACACTCCCGGACAAGACTGTGCAATGGCTATCAAATCCTGAAACACAGTGTTGTCTATCCACTTCCGCTTATTCACGACCTCCGCTTCTATCAAGGGTATCATGGCATATCCGCCCCCTATCGTAAAGAGGCCAATGCGGAAAAAGGTCAAGAAAAGTGTCTTATCCATTTTAACTGATTAAAAATCAAAAGTCAAAAATTAAAAGTTATGATTACATAATGGCACACACACGACCTTCCATAAAGGAATTTGCATCATGCATCAATCCATAATCATAACTTTCAACTCTTAATCGTTAACCTTTAATGTATTGTTTTACTTCTGCTTTTCAATCCACTTGCGTGCATTGACAAACGCCTCATGCCAAGGAGTCACCTCATCTGTAAGGCGGCGTGACTCCGGATAATAGCCACACTGCCATGGGAACTGCGTACGCTCCGGGTGCGGCATGATTGCAAGATGGCGGCCATCCTTGGATGCAATGGCAGCAACATCATAGCAAGAGCCATTCGGATTGGCAGGATATTCGCTGTGATTGTACTTCGCAGCAATTTTATATTCCGACTCCTTCAAAGGAAGGCAGAACTTACCCTCACCATGTGCAACCCATACACCAATCTTCTGTCCGCCAAGAGAACCCAGCATCACAGTTTCATTCTGCGGTATCGCCAACGTGACAAAGGTTGATTCGAACTTATGAGAGTCGTTGTGCAGCATCTCGGCATAATCCTTTGCATTGGTAACAGAGTGGTCATTGTTGAGCAATCCCAACTCAACCATCAACTGACAACCGTTACATACGCCGAAAGACAGCGTGTCCTTACGTGCATAGAACCTGTCAAGTGCTTCCTTAGCCTTTGGATTATACAGGAAGGCACCAGCCCATCCCTTTGCCGAACCCAATACATCAGAGTTGGAGAAACCACCACAGAAAGCCACAAGATTAACGTCTTCCAGTGTCTCACGGCCCGTAATAAGGTCTGTCATGGTCACGTCCTTGACGTCAAAGCCTGCAATATAGAAAGAATATGCCATTTCACGCTCAGAGTTCGTACCCTTCTCACGAATGATAGCCGCCACAGGACGGTCTGTCTCCGGACGGGGTTGCATAGCCAGAGGTGCACCGCCAAGCGACCATTCCACAGGAATGTTCTTGTAATTGGCATAACGCTCTGCAGCCTTTCCATTGAAACTCTGACGACGGTCAAGCATGAAAGAGGTCTTATACCACACATCGCGCATCTCGTCTATGTCAAACTCCAATGTCAGTTCACGGTTAGCCAGCCCGGCATTAGGCACAGATGCATTGCTCTGATGACGCATAACGGTAAGTTTACGTTCCGCCTGCGGAACGCCGATTTTGGCATATCCCACACCAGCATCATCAAGAATCTTCTTCACGCGTGATGCATCGGCATCACTAACCTGAACGACTACACCCGGATTCTCGGCAAACAACACCTTCACAATGTCGTCACCATTAATCTTGTCAAGGTCAAGTACGAGGCCACCCTTGGTGTTTGCAAATGTCATTTCCAGCAGAGTTGTAATGAGACCACCGGCAGATATGTCATGACCTGCAAGTAGCAGTCCTTCGTTCACAAGCGTCTGCACCGCCATAAAGGCATCACGGAAATACTCAGCGTTCTTCACCGTAGGCACATCTGAACCCACCTTGCCCTGCGATTGTGCAAATGCGGACCCGCCAAGTTGCAGTTCGTCAAACGAGAAATCTATATGATACAGACGTGAAGCCTTCACATCCTTTATGACAGGAGAAACGACTTTACGCACATCAGACACCTCACCGCCAGCACTGACAATGACCGTTCCCGGTGCAATAATCTTATTTCCGTCAGGGTATTTCTGCGTCATTGACAGAGAATCCTTACCCGTAGGCACATTTATCTGTAACTCGCAACAGAAGTCTGACAATGCCTTGACAGCGGTATAGAGGCGTGCATCCTCACCCTCTTGCGCACGGCATGGCCACATCCAGTTTGCACTCAGAGAAATACTGTCCATACCTTCAGCCATAGGTGCCCACACAAGGTTGGTCAATGACTCCGCAACAGACAGCACACTGCCTGCCGCCGGGTCTGCCAAGGCAGCCTGAGGGGCATGGCCCAGAGATGTAGCAATACCCTTACGACCCTGATAGTCCAATGCAACAACACCACAGTCTGACAGCGGCAACTGCAATTCGCCCTGACACTGCTGGCGCGCCACACGCCCTGTAACGGAACGGTCAACCTTGTTTGTCAACCAGTCCTTACAGGCAACAGCCTCCAACTGCAACACTTTTTTCAAGTATCCGGCAAGTTCCACATTGAGAGTAGTATTGGAAGACAGTCCGGACAGGTCATAAGTCACGACTTCATAGTCACGCCTTACGGTCTTGTCTATCATGTAAGTCTTTGGCGAAGAACCGAACATCTGTTCCACTGCAAGGTCAAAAGGACGCACTCCGTCTGCCTGTTCAAAGGCAAAACGATGGTCACCCGTAGTCTCGCCCACAGTGTACATAGGCGCACGTTCGCGGTCCGCTATCTTCTGAACATGTTCTATGGCACCCTCGTTTATGAGAAGTCCCATACGTTCCTGTGATTCATTGGCTATTATTTCCTTTGCAGACAAAGTCTTGTCTCCCACCGGAAGTTTATCCATGTGTATCAGTCCTCCACATTCTTCAACGAGTTCAGACAGACAGTTAACATGGCCTGCACTACCGTGGTCGTGAATGGAAACGACAGGATTAGTCTCTTCCTCACCCAAAGCGCGGATAACATTATATGTTCTTTTCTGCATCTCCGGGTTGGCACGCTGCACAGCATTCAACTCAATTCCACTGGAATAGCGGCCTGTTTCAACAGAAGACACGGAACCGCCGCCAAGGCCAATACGATAGTTTTCACCACCCATCACCACGACTTTGTTGCCAGGCTGAGGTTCACCCTTCAGACAGTCACGCTCAATACCGTAACCGACGCCACCTGCCAGCATTATAACCTTGTCGTAAGCATACTGTTCCTGCTTTTCCTGATGTTCGAATGTCAGTACGGAACCGCAGACAAGCGGCTGTCCGAACTTGTTGCCGAAGTCAGATGCACCGTTTGATGCCTTTATAAGTATCTGCTCAGGTGTCTGATATAACCATTGGCGTACAGGCATAATCTTCTCCCATGCCTGACAATCCTTATCATTACTCCATGCCGGTGTATTGGCGGGATGATTGGCATTGGCGACATCCTCCACATTCTTGCGTGGATAAGAAGTCATATAAACGGCCGTACCGGCAATTGGCCATGAGCCTACACCACCGCCCATACGGTCGCGTATCTCGCCGCCAGTACCTGTAGCAGCACCGTTGAACGGCTCAACCGTTGTCGGAAAGTTATGCGTTTCCGCCTTCAACGAAATAACACTCTTCACCGTTTTGGTCGCATAAAAGTCGGGTTTGCTATGGTCTGCCGGTGCAAACTGCTCTATTTCCGGCCCTGCTGAGAAAGCCACATTATCCTTGTAGGCAGAAAGTATCTTGTTAGGATTTTCTTTCGTGGTTCTCTTAATCATCTGGAAAAGGCTTGATTCCTTCTCCTCGCCATCGATTATGAATGTTCCACCGAAAATCTTATGACGGCAGTGTTCTGAGTTTATCTGGGCAAAGCCAAAGATTTCAGAGTCCGTCAACGGACGTCCAAGCTGCCCCTCCACTTTGTGCAAATAATCCATCTCTTCCTCTGACAGCGCCAGGCCAGCCTGTTCGTTGTACTCTTCGAGATTTTCCACGTGCTTGATGGCCTCAGGCTTTATGTTGACGGTAAAGACATTCTGGTCCAGACCGTTATACATACGCTGCAGCATCGGGTCATGGTCAGCGTCAGCAGAACTCACCGGGAAATATTCCTCTATGCGCGATATACCCTTGAGCGACATATTCTGCGTTATCTCCACAGCGTTCGTACTCCATGGGGTTATCATCTCGCGTCGCGGCCCGACGAAGAAGCCGTCTATACTCTGTGCATCAAGCAGTGTGGCATTGCCATAAAGCCAGCACAATTCCTGTATTTCCTGCTCACTGGACTGATGATTTGTCTCAGTCGCTATGATGTGGTTTGAAGGTGTCCTGAAGAAAAGAACCATGTTAATATATTGTTTTGTTATTGTTTGTATTTTCCACTAATAAACATATTGTATGCAAAGGTAAGGATATTTTCTGAATTATACAAGAAATATTCGTTTTTTTGCACAATTTGATTATTGGCAAACGCGCAAAAAGCCACATCATCAGACACGAGACATCGGGCACATGCAGAAAACTCTCCGTACCGTGTTAAATGACGCCCCGCGTAACATTTGTCCATTTTCAGCGCCACGCCGTCAGAAAGGCCACAAGGCAGCAAAAACCAAGTTCATGCCTTGCCAGCATCATTCCAAACCGCATTCTAACGCAAAATGGGCACATTAGCACTGTAAAAGCGGCACTTTCACAGTGCAATTCCTACCCTTTTGTCACATAATTGCCGTTTCCCAACATCACATTACTGAAGTTTTTACAGCACAAATCACTCTTATTATACACCGAAACACAGTTTACATAGCAAACTAAGGAAACTTTAACATTTGAGCATTTGCATTTTTAACATTCACAGAAGGTCCGCAAACACAGCAACATGCCACACAAACCGGCACGGTATCACGCCAACACCCCTGCCCCCGGCTATGGCACTACACGATCAAATGACACCAGCGGCCCACCCATTACGCATTACCAGTTCGCAACATATATCAACTTTTTGCTATTACCAGCCAAGAAAATTCTCATTTCTTTTGCTTATCTGACGAAAAAGTCGTACTTTTGCATTCGTATTTATTTTTAAACAAGATGCAGGATATAAGAAACATCGCAATCATCGCACACGTGGACCATGGAAAGACCACTCTCGTAGATAAGATGATGCTCGCAGGTAAGCTTTTTCGTGAAGGCCAGAACAACTCTGACCAGGTACTCGACGCTAACGACCTTGAACGCGAGCGAGGGATAACGATACTGTCAAAGAACGTATCTATCAACTGGAAAGGAACAAAAATCAACATTATCGACACTCCGGGGCACTCGGACTTCGGCGGAGAAGTGGAGCGTGTCCTCAACATGGCAGACGGTTGCATTCTGCTCGTCGATGCTTTTGAAGGTCCAATGCCACAGACACGATTTGTGCTGCAGAAGGCTTTGCAAATCGGACTGAAGCCAATCGTTGTGGTCAACAAGGTAGACAAGCCGAACTGCCGACCAGAGGAAGTTTACGAAATGGTCTTTGACCTGATGTTCTCCCTTAGCGCAACAGAAGACCAACTGGATTTCCCCGTTGTCTATGGCTCTGCCAAAAACGGATGGATGGCAGAAGATTACAATGCTCCAACGGACAACATTGACTATCTTCTCGACAAAATAGTAGAGGTTATACCACAGCCACAGGTGCTGGAAGGCACGACACAAATGCTGATCACATCACTTGACTACTCCAGTTACACCGGACGTATAGCAGTAGGCAGAATACACCGCGGCACATTGAAAGAGGGAATGAACGTCACAATCTCACACCGTGACGGGTCAACCGAAAAGACAAAGATAAAGGAAGTGCACCTGTTCGACGGCATGGGACACACAAAGGTGCCTGAAGCACAAAGCGGTGACATCTGCGCTATAGTCGGACTGGAGAAGTTTGAGATTGGCGACACCATCTGTGACTATGAAAATCCGGAGCCACTGCCTCCTATAGCCATTGACGAACCGACAATGTCAATGCTCTTCACCATAAATGACTCACCGTTCTTTGGTAAAGAAGGCAAGTTCGTGACATCACGCCACATCAACGACCGCCTGCAGAAGGAACTGGAAAAGAACCTTGCACTGCGAGTAAGACCGTTTGAGGACAGCACCGATAAATGGGTTGTCTCAGGCCGAGGCGTACTGCACCTCTCCGTGCTTATAGAGACTATGCGCCGCGAGGGCTATGAACTTCAGGTAGGACAGCCACAGGTTATATACAAGGAAATAGACGGCAAGAAATGCGAACCGGTAGAGGAATTGACGATTAACGTTCCGGAAACTTTCGCTTCCAAGATGATTGACATGGTGACACGACGCAAAGGCGAAATGACATCAATGGAAAATCAGGGAGAACGTGTTAACATTGAGTTCGACATCCCGTCACGTGGTATAATAGGTCTGCGTACAAACGTACTTACAGCAAGTCAGGGCGAGGCCATCATGGCACACCGTTTCAAGGAGTACCAACCTTACAAGGGTGAGATAGTACGCCGTCTGAACGGATCCATGATTGCCATGGAGACAGGTAATTCCTTCGCTTACTCCATAGACAAGTTACAGGATCGAGGAAAGTTCTTCATTGAACCAGGCGAGGATGTGTACATGGGCGAAGTCGTAGGTGAACACATTCACGAGAATGACCTTGTGATTAACGTTACGAAGGCGAAGCAGTTGACCAACACACGCGCCTCCGGCTCTGACGACAAGGCACGTATCGTGCCGCGCACAATACTTTCTTTAGAGGAAGCTCTGGAATACATCAAGGCAGACGAACTGGTGGAGGTTACACCAAAGTCAATGCGTATGCGCAAGGCGACGCTTGACCACCTGGAGCGTAAACGTTCAAATAAAGAATAAAGACATTACTTGTAGCCCCCCTTCTATCCATGAATGGAGGGCTACACTGTTTTTTACGGCAAGCCTTTACGGAGAAGTAAAAAACAAGATAACCTGATTACCCGGATCTCCTTTTTATGAAAGCGGAAGTACAAGTTATACTATTCATGCTGCTGACATTTGTACAAATGCCGACAGAGGCACAATCAGTATCAGGCATAGCTACTGACAGCAAAAGGAAAGATACCATAACCAACGTCGTCATGAACGGCATTACGGTTACAGCTCCACGCGGCATAGCCCGCAAGACACCTATCGCCATGAGCGATGTGAGCACCAGACAAGTGGACGAAAAACTGGGTGGGGACGAGTTTCCTGAAATTCTGAACCAGACACCGGGTACATACGCCACAAAGAACAGTGGCGGGCACGGGGACTCAAAACTCAACATGCGAGGTTTCCAAAGCTCTAATGTGGCGGTAATGGTAAACGGTGTACCTGTCAACGACATGGAATGGGGAGGCCTGTACTGGAGTAACTGGGCTGGAATAGGAGACGTGACGCAATACATACAGGCACAACGGGGAATGGGGGCAAGTAAAGTCGCCGCGCCATCCATAGGCGGTACGGTGAACATCGTAACAAAGACGACAAACCAGAACAAAGGCGGCAACATCGTTTATGGGATGGGTAATGACGGATTTTACAACTATAGTCTGACTCTATCTACCGGAATGACAAAAACAGGATGGAACTTATCCGTCATGTTCGGAAAGAAATGGGGTGACGGTTACATTCAAGGCACAGAATTCTCCGATTACAACTACTTCTTCAACATCAGCAAGAAAATAAATGACAGACACACAATCTCACTGACAGGGTTCGGCTCTCCTCAGTCACACTACCAACGTTCTGCATACGACGGACTAAGCATAGCCGGATGGCAGAAAGCAAAGAACTACATGAATGGCAAAAGTCCATACAGGTATAACCCTACATACGGATTCGGGAAAAACGGCGAAAGGAAGTCTTCCAGTTACAACTACTATCACAAACCACAATTCTCCATCAACCACCAGTGGAGTATCAACGACCAATCAACACTAAGCACAGCGGCATATCTGTCCATAGGCCGAGGGTATGGCAACAGCGGACAGGGAGTGAATGCAACATACTCCAACAACTGGTACGGTGCAAGCAATGGTACATTGAATACTGCATTCCGCCACAACGACGGCACATTCGCTTATGACGAAGTCCAGGAGTTGAACGAACAGAGTACCTCCGGATCGCTTATGGTTATGGCACAGGGCAGGAATGACCATGTATGGTACGGACTTCTGTCAACGTATACCAGAAGGATAAACAATAATTTCAACCTTTATGCCGGCATTGACATGAGGTCATATAAAGGTACTCACACCACAGAGATTTCTGATCTTTACAATGGAACGTACTACACCGATTTACGATACAGGAGTACTGTAAATCCTGCCATGAACGCCAAGGCAAATGATCCTAACTGGAAATATGAGAAACTTGGCGTTGGTGACGTGGTGAACCGTGACTATGACAGCCATATCACACAACAAGGGGTGTTTGCGCAGATGGAATATTCAAAGGATAACAGGCTTTCCGCATTTCTATCTGGTACACTTGCCAACTCTACCTACTGGCGTTACGACCGTTTCTATTATGATGCAACACATGCGGAATCAGAGAAAGCCAGCTTCATGAGCGGCAGTATCAAGGGCGGCGCGAACTATAACATAGACAAGAACCATAACGTTTTTGCCAATATCGGCTACATAAGTCGTGCGCCAATGTTCTCCGGCAGCGTGTTCCTGATGTCACAGTCAAGCAATGTTATAAACAAAGACGCGGTGAATGAAAAAGCATTCTCTTTCGAGATGGGATATGGATACCGCAACAATTGGCTCACCGCAAACGTGAATGCCTACTACACACTATGGAAAGACAAGACCACATCACGGTCCGGTTACATGAATGACAACACGGATTTATACACAATGAGCCTGACGGGTGTGGATGCTAAGCACATGGGTGTGGAGCTTGACATGAAAGCGAAGCCTGCTTCATGGGTGACATTGAATGGTATGCTGTCTTTAGGAAACTGGAAATGGGCAAGTGATGCTACCGCATATTTCTACAATTCCGCTAACCAGCCACTGGCAAACCTTACCACCGGTGAGACAGCAAGTGCGGTGGGGGCGGCTGACCATCTGCAATTTACACTGAGACAGAACGGCACACACGTTGGCGGCTCTGCACAGACAACAGCGGCTTTTGGCGCAGATTTCAACATAATGGAACAATATACCGTAGGAGCCACATTCTCTTACTATGCCCGTGACTATGCAGACTTTGCCATGCCGACAAGTGGTACAAATACAGAGCTGACACTGCAAGAACCCTGGAAAATTCCAGGAGCAGGACAACTGGACCTTAATGCCCGCTATGACTTCACACTCGGCACCTGCAAGGCATCCCTATATGCCAATGTGAAAAACCTTTTCGACTATGAATATATACAGGATGCCTATTATGATGGGACGCACAACAACTGGGAAGACGCATACCGCATATTCTACTCTTATGGACGTACCTTCACAATGAAACTGAGAATAGTTTTCTGATTCATTACCTGCAACAATAGGAGATAATACTATTATGAAGTTTATACATTATATATATATAGGGGTTGCCATGATGGCAATGGCTTCATGTGGCGACTACAATGACAAGTTGGATGGCTACTCGGAAGATGATTTCAAGCCATTGGACATAAAGTCACTTAAATATGAATTGACAAGCAATGACTATGTGCAGATTGCAGTACTCTCAGATAATGAGAATATCAAGAAAAATCTATACATAGACAATGCCAGTGACGCACACACCTATATCCCTTTATGGATTGGATACACCTATCCCACCGCAGACAACGGGTCTAATATTGCAGTGACTTACAATCAATTGGGCAACAGTGAACATTATCTTGCCCCTCTAAAAAAAGCCACAAGCTATACATTGACAACAGAGGACTACACTGCCATAAATGGAAGTGCGACATCACACCTTACTACCGATGAAATTGCCAGCATACCGGCAAGGCAGAAAGAACTGCGGCCAGACGCAGCAGAAAACGATGTAGTAATACTTAACTACACCTGCTATGATACAGATGAGCAAACATCAACAGGCTCTACAGGCTACAACACTTCTTCCGCCTACCAATACAACGGCAGCACATGGAGCAAGTTCTCACACAGTGGCACGGACATCGTGGTACTGAGTCCTTCGGTTTACAATTCCCTGGGCACTACTTTTCTGGAAGATGCCGGCAGCATTATCCCCATTTACCTTGAGAATACATACCCCTATGCCTCAAACGATGATACAAAGACGGTTCTTTACTACTATAACAAATATAAGGACATTGGGGCACGACAATACATTTTTACGAATAACGGGTGGGAAATATCGGCAACGTCTGAAAAAGTCATAACGGAAAAGATAACGGCACCTTTCGTATTATCAAGCGGCAAGTGGACGTATGACCCAAGTGTTACGCTGACACTAAGATACAAAGACAAGACAAAATATCCGGAAAGTGTGACCTTCTATCAGGCTGCCACCGACTGGGTATGGAACAATATAGATGTACCGGCAGGAACAGTCAAAGGTAAAGGCTATGTCTCATCATACGGTAACAACGAATATTACACCGGAAGCAGCGCATACAAAGGTTGGGTTGACTGGACTCCGGCCAATGCCAAAGCACAGAACCCCACTGCATTTGATGGAAAAACCGACAGCGAGATTGTGGCAATGATGCAAGAAAACCTAATCAAGGTATATGCAGAAGTTCTCAAAGGACTATACCCTGATGCTAAAACGATTACAGGAATTGATGTCATTTACACTATTAATTTTACGGTCAGCAGTCCTAACGAAGTAGCCTATACGATAAGATACAAGGTAACTGGCAATGCCGAATTTACATATGTGGAAGGTTCCCTGCTTCCAAAGCAATGACTCTCTCTTTTCCTTTTAAAACCATAACAATGCGACCAGATGCAAAAACTGCACTGGTACTGGCTTTAACAAAAACATCCCTCCCATCAATATATACCCATTGATATGCTTAGAACAAAGTGGTTTCTTACTACTATCATCATACTACTGACGACAGGTGTCTCTGCACAGACAGCAAACAGAAGACAGACAGAAGACAACCCAATAGTGATAGTATCGTCATATAATCCTGATGTCAAAAACATCAACGATAATGTTGCGGCATTTTATGAAGAATGTACACAACGAGGCTTTGCCAAATCCATAGCATTGGAGGACATACATGCCCAGAATCTGCCGGAAAGCACTTTGTGGAAAAACCGTATATGGGATGTACTTAAGAAATATTATGCCAATGGCAAACGCCCCGCGGTTGTTGTACTTCTCGGGAATGAGGCCATTTCCGCATATTTCTCGTTGGATAAGGATTCTATAAAAGCGACACCTGTGATAGTGGGAATGGCAGGAAGTACAACAGTAAGGCTGCCGGACAGTGATGATATTGACCTCAAGACATGGAGCCCAAAGCCATACGATATGACCAAAGACTTCAATGACTATAACATTGTAGGAGGCCGGTTATATCATTATGATATACAGAAAAACATACAACTCATAAAATATTTTTACGCGAAACGCGACACATTGGTATTCATTACCGACAATACTCTTGGCGGAGTAATACAGCAAGCGACCTTCAAGGAAAAGATGAAGGACAGCCATGGTTTTGTATTGCGATATATTGACGGCCGTACCATGTCTTTTCTTGATGTCAATGATTATATATCACGAATGTCAGGCGGCTCCGTTTTGTTGGTTGCTACATGGAGAATAGACAGTTCCAACCGCTTCCTCGTACGCAACAGGACGTACACCTTTGGAGCAAGCAACCCTAATATACCCACTTTCACATTGTCAGACGTAGGCATGGGACACTGGCCCGTAGCAGGATATTCGCCACAATATCAAGTAATAGGCAAATATCTGGCTGATGATGTAATTCATTTCCTCGAGACTGGAGTAAAGAAAAAGCCGACACTGATAGCAAATAAATACATATTCGACTATGACAAACTGGCCAAACTGAGACTGTCCCTGCACAGTTTCCCTGCAAAATACGAAATGGTCAACCGTCCTATCTCAACATTTGAGGAATACAAATCAGTCATTCTGACTGTAACCGCATTGATAGCAATACTCACATGCTGCCTGTTTGTCTCACTCTGGTTTCTGAGAAAGAGCAAGAAACTACAACGGGAACTGATACTACACGGTCAGGAATTGGTACGGATGAAGGAGACTGCGGAAGAAGCCAACATAATGAAATCGAGGTTTATAGCCGACATGAGCCATGAAATACGCACTCCACTCAATGCCGTTATCGGTTTCGCACAAATACTTACCAGTACAGAAATAGACTCAACAAGCGAAGAAAAGGCCGAATTCGGACACATGATAATGCTGAATAGCGAACTATTACTGAAACTTGTAAATGACACTCTTGACATTTCTAAAATCGATGCGGGCAAGATGCAGTTCGATATACAAAAGGTTGACATTGTAAACCTATGTAATATGGCGGCTACGTCAACACAGGCCAAGCCTAAACAGGGGGTAAATATATGCACAGACATACCTATTGATAGCCTGATGGTAGACACAGACAAAGACCGTCTGCTACAAGTACTCTCTAACCTTCTGAACAATGCGAAGAAATGTACAGCACACGGGAATATCACAATAGGCCTGAAAGCCAACAAAGACGATGACATTGTGGAAATAAGTGTTACCGATGCAGGTTGCGGTATACCAGCAGAAAAAGCAGAAACAATATTTGAACGTTTCAAGAAACTGGATACATTCAAACAGGGTACAGGGCTCGGGCTGGCCATATCACGCTCAATAATAGAACAGTTAGGTGGCAATATCTGGGTGGACAAAACTTATACTGACGGTGCACGCTTCATTGTTACACACCCAATACACTCCACATCAGACTCCGAAGAGACTGTTACACCACCCCAATAGACCCAATAAGACAGAAGAAAGAGATCAAGCATAAAGAAAAGAATGTTTTCTTCCTGCTTGATTTTCATAGAATGTAAATATAGAAAAAAAATAGACAGGCTTCACAGTCTGTCTACTTTTCTATACCATGTCACCTCAGTGACATTATATAAGATTTTGAAAAAAATGCAATGGCATACGCCTAATGCGTATGTCTTTTTCTTACACTAGCGTCAATATACTATGGCTCATATCCCATTGCTTTTAGATATTGAGTTTTGTGTTTCTGTTGTCAATCGATACACAGGCTTGAAACGAAATTGAACGCACAAATCATTATCTCCTTAATTCCGCAATTTAGTTAATAATTATTTATTACAAGTACCTGAGCAACAA
>CAZPNC010000014.1:0-39467 GCA_964587945.1 uncultured Prevotella sp.
AAGTTCCGGCTGTTGGGTGTTGGAAACGTGTAGGATTGGTAGAGTTACCTGTAATAGAAACATCTACATTCTCTTTCCACATGATGGCAACACCTTCACGAACATCATCCGCACCATAACAGTTAACTTTGGCACGTGGACCATCAGAGTAAGCCTTGGTCTTCACCACCTTCAGTTCTCCAGTGTAATAATCAAATTTTGTCTGTACGTATGTGAAACCATTTATACGAGATATTATCATGGCAGCATCCTTACCGAGACCATTGAGTATAACACGGAGAGGCTTTTGGCGAACCTTATTGGCCATCTCCGCAATTTTGATAGCCCCCTCAGCTGCAGCAAAAGACTCGTGCCCTGCGAGAAATGCAAAGCACTCTGTCTCTTCACGAAGCAGACGTGCTGCAAGATTACCATGTCCTATACCAACCTTACGGTCATCAGCTACAGATCCCGGAATACAGAATGACTGTAAACCTATACCAATAGCCTCCGCCGCCTCTGCTGCAGTTTTACAGCCTTGTTTTATGGCAATAGCAGAACCTACGACATAAGCCCACTTGGCATTTTCGAAACATATCATCTGTGTTTCCTCACAAGTTTTGTAAGGATCAACGCCAGCCTTGTCACATATTTCGTTTGCCTCTTCAATGGAGGAAATACCGTTCTCTTTCAAGGCAGCAAGCACCTTATTTATACGACGGTCTTGTGACTCAAATTTTACTTCACGAATCATATCTGTTTCCTCCTATTAGTTTTTACGTGGATCAATAAACTTAACAGCACCCTGCTCTGGCTTCGTACGACCATAAGTGCCAGTAACCTGTTTCAGAGCCTCATTAGCATCAGTACCCTTCTTCACGGCATCCATGAACTTGCCCATATGAACGAATTCATAACCACAAACCTCATTGTCTTCGTCAAGATACTGTTTTGTGATATAGCCCTCGGTAAGTTGAAGATAGCGCGTACCTTTGGCCTTTGTGCCATACAGAGTACCACATTGAGATACAAGTCCCTTTCCTAAGTCCTCAAGACCTGCACCAATAGCAAGGCCACCTTCAGAAAAAGCAGACTGCGTACGCCCATATACAATCTGAAGGAAAAGTTCACGCATAGCCGTATTGATAGCATCACAAACGAGGTCAGTATTCAATGCTTCCAGTATAGTCTTGCCCGGAAGTATCTCTGATGCCATAGCAGCAGAGTGTGTCATACCAGAACAGCCAATAGTCTCAACAAGAGCTTCTTCTATAATGCCGTCCTTAACATTGAGCGACAACTTGCAGCAGCCCTGCTGTGGAGCACACCATCCAATTCCATGAGTCATACCAGAGATATCCTTGATCTCCTTAGCCTGAATCCACTTACCCTCTTCCGGGATTGGAGCAGGTCCATGGTTTGGACCCTTTGCAACGACGCACATGTCGTTGATTTCCTTTGTGTAAATCATATTACGTTTCTTGTTAAAAAAATAAAGTGTTGCATTGTTTTAAGAGTTTTGTTCAATGATATACAAACCATTTACTTTACCCAATTCAACGGCAAAATTACAAAAAAACTTTGACAAAGGAGACCTTTGTTCGTTCTTTTTTCACCGAAACACCATATTTCTATCATTTTATTGTGTTTTTTCCGTAATTATTATTACTTTTGCAAAGTAGAAATAGCAAATATGATAGAAGTTAAAGTACAAGACAAAGAATTAGCACAGGCTGCCACCGATAATGAGGACACCTTCCTACAATTGGTAATAGACAAGACACGTGAAGCCATTGGAGGAGAGCTGACAACAGAAAACATGCCTAAGATGTCATCCAAGCAGATCACACTGATAGGCTATTCTATTCTGTGCAACGAGGTGATGGACGGTGGTTTCGTACAATTGATTCATAACGGTTATGGACCTTTCTTTTTCCACAACCCTTTTGATGCCGCCATGCGCGACTGGGGGCTAGTGGAACTATGTCAACTGATGCGCAGAGTCAAAAAGCAATACCAACGTCATCATGAAGACATAGAAAAGGATATGACCGACACTGAATTCATGGCCATCTATGAATCCATGCAGGTATTCGATGACTTTGATGATGAATTTGTTACCAACGAAGAGCAATGGACTAATGTTATAGCACATTTCGTAGACCAACACTTAGAAGAATTTGTGACAATAGTAGAATAGTCGACAAATCATGCAATTCTATAACATCAACTCTTATTGTCATATATAAATAATGAATAAGGAACAGGAATTACAGAGAAAAAAGAGTTCTGTGCAGATAAAAAACAAAAAGGCTGCATTCGATTTCTTTTTTATTGACACATACACTGCCGGAATAGTACTTACTGGTACAGAAATAAAGTCTATCCGGCAAGGAAAAGCTTCACTTGTAGATGCCTTCTGCTACATACACAATGGCGAGATATGGGTAAAAGGCATGAACATTTCACCGTATTTTTATGGTTCTTACAACAACCATGAGTCGAAACGCGACCGTAAACTTTTACTAAACCACCGCGAGATACACCGTTTGCAAGAAGACACCAAGGCTGTTGGCTTCACCATAGTACCAACTCTCATATTCATCGATGACAAAGGCCGTGCAAAAATTGATATTGCCCTATGCCGAGGCAAAAAGGAATATGATAAACGGGAGACACTAAAAGAAAAGCAGGACAAACGCGAAATGGATCGTGCCATAAAGCATTTTTAGCGTCCGGATTCCCTTACCAATTAGGTACTTTCTAGAAATCGGTAAAACACCAACAAGCCACATTCGTGTTCTTCCACAACAGGAATTTACAGAAACAGCCATTATAAATTCGCCCCAAATCTAAAATTTGAAGAGACATACAAATACGTAATATAAAAGGAAGGACAATGCAAAAAGCCCTACAAGTTAATAACTCGTAGGACTTCAAAGCGGAGAGAGAGGGATTCGAACCCCCGGTGCCTCTCAGCACGGCGGTTTTCAAGACCGCTGCAATCGACCACTCTGCCATCTCTCCTTGACAACCAACATAATGTATTGGTCGCCTTTTCAAAAGCGAGTGCAAAGGTACATAAAATAATCCAAACAACAAAACAATTCATATTTTTTCTTTTACAATAAAGGAAAACACGTTTTATTCCAACAAAAAAAACAAGCAATGAAACCATGATTTCTCCTGAAGCAATAGAGGTGTTTGACATTTTCAAACAAATCAACAATATACCACGCCCTTCATGGCACGAAGAAAAAATTGCGGATTTTCTTTGTGACTTTGCAAAGGGACTTGCATTAGACTTTGAACGTGACAATAATAACTGTGTCGTGATAAGGAAACCTGCCACAAAAGGATATGAGAATGTCAGCCCCGTAGCATTGCTGAATCATGCAGATATGGTATGCGTAGCAGATGCAAGAACTGAATACGACCCACTTACCTCACCTATCCGGACCTATATGCAAGACGGATGGATCAGAGCACACGGAACCTCACTTGGAGCAGATAATGGCATTGGACTTGCTATGGCTCTCGCTGTACTCAAGGCAAAAGATATTCCCCATCCTACGCTAGAGGTAATCACCACCACAAATGAAGAAGATGGTATGACAGGAGCAGCCAATCTAAGCAAAGATTTTATCAAAGCCAAGAAAATAATAAACCTGGACTCAGAAGGTTATGATACTATAACAGTAGGTTCCGCCGGCGCATTGTTACAATTCAGCAACGTTCCATTCACCTATGTCAGCATTCCAAAAGAACACAACTTATGGAATATAAGAATAAGTGGTGGGCTCGGGGGACATTCCGGTGTTGACATTGACAAGCATCGCACCAATGCCAACAAACTCATGATCAATTTTTTACTACATCTCAATAAAGCAATACACTTCATACTTGTTGACATTAATGGTGGAGAAGCAAGTAATGCAATTGCTGCCAAATGTAAAGCGACAATAGCCGTTCCCCAAAAAGGAACATCAATATTGCTGGCTGCTATCGCATATTTCCAAACATCAATGACAAAGAAATATGGAATCTATGAAAACAATCTCCACATTGAGTATAAAGAGCAGTACGCTACAACCATCAAAGACGAATTCCCAAAAGCCATTGCACATGAAGTCACCATCGGTTTTCTCCTCGCATTGCAAAACATTCCATCTGGCACTATAGTAATGAGCAATAAGTTTGCAGGAACAGTCGAGACATCAAACAATATCGGATGTATAAGGAGCGAAAAAGGATATTTCTTTGCAAGTAACTACAGCCGGAGTTTCTGCGACACTACACTCCAAGCATTAGGCCAAAAGATAAGAAATTCATTTTCTGACATCAACGGCATAAGCAACATTATAATGGAAGCTCCAGCATGGCAATCAAACTTACAATCACCCTTTGTCACATTGGTAGAAAACACGTTCTACAAGGTTTTAGGATTCAATCCACGCAAAGTCATAATGCACTTTGCCCTCGAGTCTGGTTATTTTGTTAAAAAATATCCTGGTATAGAGATCGTGTCGATTGGTCCGAAGATAATCTCTCCCCACTCTATAACAGAACGGGTATCCATAAAGAGCGTTAATGATATTTGGGAAATTGTCAAGAAATTACTTGCAGATATGAAACAATTTCAATTTTAGAACATGAACATTTACCTTCATACCAAAACAAGACAAGACAAGAATCAACAAAACAATATGGGCAGTATAGCCAAGAAAAAACTATACTGCCCATATTTCGTGATTCCGCGGGGATTCGAACCCCGGACCCACAGCTTAGAAGGCTGTTGCTCTATCCAACTGAGCTACGGAACCGACACAGCATCAATCAGCGACACTAACTAAAGGCACTGTACAAATGCGGATGCAAAATTACTAAAAAAAAATGGTTTCTGCAAATTTTCCTTGACAAAATCTATCAAAGGTATCTTTATTCTTACAATTCTTGCAATTATTACAATTTAGCACATCCGTCACAATTTACAACAATAGTGTAAAAAATATTATAGAATTTGAACATTCATATAAATTATAGTACCTTTGTTCCGAAATACATACAAAGAAACACAAATTATAGAATCCAAACAATAGACTACATTTAGCAATACGCATTAAGATGAAAATAATCATACTATCAGGCAGTCACCGCAAAGGTGGCAACACAGAACATCTGGTGCAAGCCTTTGCTGAAGGTGCATCACAACATCATAAAGTAGAAATAATATCCATAAGAGAATATAATATAAATCCCTGTATCGGATGCGACTCATGCTTTAAGGATGACAAACATAAATGTTTCCAAAAAGATGACATGACAGTTATATATGAAAAGATGGCGCAAGCTGATATGCTTGTAATTGCATCGCCAGTCTATTTCTATGGCATCAATGCGCAACTAAAAGCCATTATTGACAGACTACACAATCCTATCAGAGACACTTTCCACATCAAGAAAATGGCACTGCTCATAGTCGGTGCCGCATCTCTTCCTGAACTATTTGACTCTATAATTGCTGAATACCAATTGTGTCTGAACTTCTTCAAAATAGAAGATGCAGGAATGGTTCTTGTCAGAGGAGTGAAGGACAAAAGGGACATCTGCAACACCAACAGTCTACAAAAAGCATACAATATGGCAGAAAAATTATAACATACTGACAACTCACCCCACAACCATTAATAAAAAAATATCACCTCAAAAATTCTGACGATATGGCAGTTGGTAATCCCATGTAAAGTTAATCATGCAACTACAATAAAAGAAATGGAAATCGCCTTCATCGCACTTTTGGGTCTTGATATTGAAGATAGGAAGACTTTTTATGAAATATTTCTAATGCGCACCAATTCAACTATAATACACCCCATGAACTATGCAAAAAACATATCTCTTGACTTTTCCTTCCAGAGATAACACAAAAAGTAATCATATCATGCCTGGAAACCAAGGATCCATTAGATGACATTTATCGTAATGACTTCATCCAGATGTCCATTACAATTTGAAGCAAAGAACGTGTCGATATGAAAACCAAGAAAATGACATCAGCCGGATAAAAATACCAAAACAGTCCACGAACAATAGATAACGGTTATTACGAAAGCTGTATAGAAGGTTCGGAAAGAATACTCATAGAAATAAAAAAACGCGTAATTATACTAAGTTGTTTTTACAATAATCCGTTGATTATCATTGCCGTTTGACATGCTGTGACGCTTGCCTAAGCAAAAAACGACGAAGCAATCCGCTCGGCATACTATGACACTTGCCAAAGCAAAGAAACAACAATAATCCCAAACAACTAAATTAACATAAATGGTCAGACTTTTTTCATACTACTTGCTTACCATCAATACTATCACCTTTATTATATATGGCATAGACAAACTGAAAGCCAAAAATGATTGGCGACGGATTCCAGAGACGACACTACTGATGCTAGCCATAATGGGGGGCAGCATTGGCGCATGGAGCGGTGTAAACGTATGGCATCATAAAACCTTACATAAGAAATTCAAATATGGCGTTCCAATTATATTACTCCTGCAGATAGTCCTGGCATTTTACTTATACCGAAATTAAGGTAATATTTTCACGAATTAAGGTATAAGTACAACCATAGAAAATGTATACCTTTGCACCTGTTAATTGATGGAATATTGCTCAAGCAAACGTCATTATGTGCCGAGCGGTACTAATAATCAGAAGATTCAAAAAACATTATTAAAATAAATTTGCACACTTACTTACAAAAAACTTTTCAACAATGTATATAGAAAACATTCAGTCACCAGCCGACTTAAAAGAACTGGGCATGGCAGCATTAAATACTGTTGCCGATGAAACGCGACAAGCGGTATTGAATCGTGTCAGTAAACATGGTGGCCATGTAGGACCCAATCTGGGATTTGTAGAAGCCACCGTGGCACTGCACTATGTATTCAATGCCCCAAATGACAAATTCATTTTTGACATCTCACACCAATGCTATCCCCATAAGGTACTGACAGGACGTGTTCAAGGTTTCCTCGGCAACGTAGATGACATGAATGCTATCAGTGGTTATTCTTCACCAAAAGAAAGTCCCTTATATGATAATTTTGAAGTAGGACACACCTCTACATCCATATCACTTGCCACAGGACTACAAAAGGCTCGTGACATAAAAGGCACACATGAAAACATTATTGCAATCATTGGGGATGGCTCTCTTAGTGGTGGCGAGGCTTTCGAAGGGCTTGACGAGGCTTCAGAACTAGGAACAGGCATTATTATAGTTGTAAACGACAACGAAATGTCCATTGCAGAAAATCATGGAGGCATATATAAAAACCTTCGTCTGCTACGCGAGACTGGCGGCAAAGCCGAATGCAACTATTTCAAGGCTCTTGGTTTTGACTATATCTATTTGGAAGAGGGAAACGACGTCGAAAAGCTTGTCAAGATTTTCAAGACAGTAAAAGACACAGAAGAACCTACAGTCGTACATATACACACTGAAAAAGGACACGGCTTCAAACCAGCGATCGATAACAAAGAAGCATGGCACTATGGCATGCCTTTCGATCCAAAGACAGGCGAAAAACTAGTTAGTAATGACGGAGAAGATTATTGTACACTCTTTTCAGACTGGATGCTCAAGGAAATGAAAAAAGATCCTACACTTATAGCAATTACAGCCGGAACACCTACAGCAGCCGGATTCACATTTGATAAACGCCAAGAGGCCGGTAAACAACATATTGACATGGGTATTGCAGAAGAGCAGGCTTGTGCAATGGCAAGCGGCATGGCAAAAGGCGGATTACATCCGGTATGGACAGTTTATTCAACTTTCATACAACGCACTTATGACCAGATAGCACAAGATCTATGCATAAACTCCAATCCTGCCGTTATAAATATAATGTGGGGTGGTTCCTGTACTATGAACGACATAACACACATATGTCTATTCGACATTCCTATGCTCATAAGCATCCCCAACCTGCTCTATCTTGCTCCAACAACGTGTGAAGAATACTTTGCTATGCTGCATTGGGCTATTCTACAAGATAAAATGCCAATAGCACTACGAGTCCCAAGTAATGGTGTTTACCATACAACGGAAACACTTGAAAAAGAGTATAGTTACACACCTTCTTATAAAGTAATGCATAAAGGCAATGATGTCGCAATAATTGCAGCAGGATCTTTCTATCAAAAGGGCGAAAATGTCGTGCGTCTTCTTGCTGACAATGGTATTGATGCCACACTTATAAACCCTCGTTACCTATCAGGTGTAGACACAGAAACTCTCGATTTACTGAAACCCACACACTCCTTAATTGTAACTCTTGAAGACGGTTGTAAGGATGGCGGGTTTGGCGAACGCATTGCCTCTTATTATGGTACCACAGACATGAAGGTACTTGTAAAAGGTATAAAGAAAGACCTGTATGATCGTTTTGACCTTCAACAACTTCTCTCTGACAACCGACTATTAGACAATCAGATTGCAGAAGACGTGATACACATATTGCAATGAAAGAGCTTAGAATAGACACAGTTCAGCAATTTAATGAATTACACGGTTTTGAGACATTTCATCCGTTGATAAATGTAGCTCGTCTTGAAAATCCTGAATCATCTATACAAGAAGAATACATGATGCACTGCGGACTATATATGCTGTTTCTTAAAGAGACAAAGGGATGTAGAATCTCATACGGTCGTACACAATATGACTTTGACGCAATGACTGTAACATCCTTTGGACCGGGACAGAAAATACATATACAGCATAAACAGAACGACGAAGCGCCCAAATGGACAGCCATAGTATTCCACCCTGATTTTCTTAACCGTACAAGTCTTGGAAGGCATATGTCACGTTACGTTTTTTTCTCTTACACAAGCATCGAAGCATTACATCTGTCAGAACAGGAAGTGAATATATTTCACAGCGTTGTTTCCATGATACAACAGGAATTACTGCACGCTATTGATAAACATACCCATGAACTCATTATCAGCAACATGGAACTGCTACTGAATTATTGCCTCCGATTTTATGACCGACAATTTATCACCCGTGAAGAAATAAACCATACTGTAGTACAGAAATTCGAAGTTTTACTAATGAATTACCTACATGACAACGCCGAACATGAGGGACTTCCATCTGTAGCATACTTCGCAGATAAATGTTGTCTTTCTTCAGGCTATTTTGGTGAACTGGTAAAGACGGAAACAGGAAGGACCGCCAAAGACTTTATAATCGACCATATTCTTATATCCGCCAAAGAATTACTTAACAGCGATTTACATTCTATTACTCAGATAAGTAATCATCTCGGCTTTGAATACCCCCAACACTTCGTACGCTTCTTTAAACGTCATACAGGTAAAACGCCGAGTGAATACCGCAAAACGATTTAACTACAATAGAAAATATTTATAGAAACGATTATAACCATACTTGTAGAATATCATTCTCACAAATATGGTTATAATCGTTTCTATTAAATAACTATCCAATAGGTAACTGTCAAAAATCTGTTTTACAATAATCCTTTACTGAGCCATTGGATTATCAGTGTAATAACTCACTCAACACTCATTGACACTTGCCGATGCATGAAATAAAATCAATACTAAGCAAACACTTATTACATGATAGCCACAAATACTATTCTTTAAGAAGTGTATCTATGAAATCATCAAGGTCTTTCTCCATATCCTGCATAAATGAAGATCCTATAATAACAGTTTCAGCATCATCAACCACATAAAGTTCTGCAAGATGCTCTCCGGCCTCATTTTCGAGAATAAAAGAATATGGTTTGATTATCCCTAAATTCAAGTTCATTGTAGAGAGAAGGGATTGCATGATGTGTTCTGCATCCTGATTAAACTGCTGGACATCATCCTGATTGTTAATCCATTCCTCAATAACACAACGAGTAATCTCCTTACCGTCATCATCAAATGCCATCAGGTCACCAGTTTCCTGTGACACATGGATATGAATATCGGTAAAAATTACCGGTTCTTCTACTGAAGGATACTTCTCAACTACCTTGTCAAGGAAGCGAGATACCTGATGTTTTGTTTTTTCAGACATGACCATTTGGATTATTTAGTGTTTAGTCGTCTGGTAATAACAGTAAAAATTAACTAAAACTCCATAACGACTAAATACATATTCTTATTATCTCTTTCCGTGACAGTTTTTATATTTCAAACCTGACCCGCAGGGACACAGGTCATTTGGACGAGGGGTCTTGGTACGTACTGCAGGAACACGTGGAGGCATATTTGGCGCACTCGGATCATTATAGTGCGGACGCGTCATACCATTGGGCATTGTATCTGAAGCTGCCGCTGTCCCATCAGCATTAAGTTCCTGTTTGTGAGTCTCATACTCCTGCTTTTGCTCTTTTTCTTTCGCTGTCTGTGGCATTTCCTCCTGTATCTCCATAGGAGCATTGTCCTTAAAAATACGAATACGTGATAACGTAGAGCAAACAGAATCATTCATTTGGTTTATCATAGCATCCCACAGTTTGACACTCTCTAATTTGAAAATCAATAGAGGATCTTTCTGCTCATAACTGGAGTTTTGTACAGAATGACGCAATTCATCAAGTTGACGCAGATTTTCCTTCCAATTATCATCAATTGTATGCAACATTATCATTTTCTCAAATTGCTTCATGATATTGCTGCACTCCGTATCATAACATTCCTTTAAGTCAAAAGACATACGATAAATCATGTGCAAGTCTGTAAGAGGAATGAGTATGCGTTCAAAATTGGCATCAGGGTTCTCATAGATATCCTTCACAACAGGATAAGCCTCCGCTGAAATTCCCTCTACATGCGTTTTGAATTGTTTCATAACTTTCTGGAATGTGTCCTCTTCAAGTTTTTCACGTGGAGTAACAGTGAATTCTTCTTCTGTAAATGGACATTCCATGAAGAAAACCTTGAGGAATCTTTCCTTACAACCTTCATAATCATTGTTATTAAGTATGGAAATCACGCGATCCCACAAGATATTGGTAATATCCATACCAATACGCTCACCCATTAGAGCGTGACGTCTCTTTCCATAAATAACGGTACGCTGCTTGTTCATAACATCATCATATTCAAGCAAACGCTTACGTATACCGAAGTTATTTTCCTCAACCTTCTTCTGTGCACGTTCTATGCTTCTTGAAATCATTGGGCTTTCAATACGCTCACCTTCTTCAAAGCCTAAACGATCCATTACTTTGGCAATACGCTCTGACGCGAAGAGACGCATAAGTTTGTCTTCAAGAGAGACATAGAACACTGATGATCCAGGATCACCTTGTCGACCTGCACGTCCACGGAGTTGTCGGTCCACACGTCTGCTTTCATGACGCTCTGTACCAATGATGGCCAAACCACCAGCAGCTTTAACCTCTGCAGTCAATTTTATGTCCGTACCACGGCCTGCCATATTTGTTGCTATTGTCACAGCGCCTTTGCCATCTACACTTCTACCAGCCTCGGACACAATCAGAGATTCTCTTGCATGCTCCTTGGCATTAAGCACGTTATGAGGGATGTTACGCATCTGTAGCATACGTGATATCAGTTCTGATATTTCGACAGAAGTAGTACCAACAAGTACAGGACGACCCGCATTGCGCATTTCCTCAACCTCTTCTATAACGGCCTTATATTTTTCACGAGCGGTCTTATAAACACGATCATCCATATCCTTACGTAATATAGGACGGTTTGTCGGTATCTCTACAACATCAAGTTTATATATATTCCAGAATTCACCAGCTTCGGTTGAAGCTGTACCTGTCATACCCGCAAGTTTATGATACATACGGAAATAATTCTGCAACGTGATAGTGGCGTATGTTTGTGTAGCAGCCTCGACTTTCACATGTTCTTTCGCTTCTACGGCCTGATGCAGCCCGTCACTCCAGCGACGTCCTTCCATGATACGTCCAGTCTGCTCATCCACAATTTTCACTTCTCCGTTCATCACTACATATTCATCATCACGGTCATATAGACTGTATGCTTTCAGCAACTGTTGTAGTGTATGTACGCGTTCTGATTGTATGGAGTAGTGATTCATCAACTGGTCTTTCTTCTCCAGACGCTGCTCATCATTCAACTCTTTTTCATTTTCCAATGATGACAGTTCAGAAGTAATATCCGGCAAGACGAAGAGTTGTTTGTCATCAACCTGTGATGACAGCCATTCCACGCCCTTGTCCGTAAGATCTGCAGAATGTAATTTTTCATCAACGACAAAATACAGTGGCTCTATTGCCTGTGGCATTTTGCGGTTGTTGTTCTCCATATATATTTCTTCCGTTGCAAGCATACCTGCCTTTATTCCTTCTTCCGAAAGGAACTTTACAAGTGGGGTATTCTTTGGCAAGGCCTTATATGAACGATATAGGGCAAGGAATCCATCAGAAAGCTTCTGCTTGTCATTTGTCTCGTTACCTTGACTTATAAGTTGTTTGGCATCAGCCAACAGTTGGGTCGCTAATTTACGCTGTACGCCAACAATTTTCTCCACAAGTGGCTGGTACTCCTCAAACATCTGCACATCCCCCTGAGGTACAGGGCCACTTATAATAAGAGGTGTACGCGCATCATCAATCAAAACAGAGTCAACCTCATCGACTATGGCATAGTTATGCTTCCTTTGTACGAGATCCTCTGGCTGCATAGCCATATTGTCACGTAGATAATCAAAGCCGAACTCATTATTAGTACCGAATGTGATATCTGCCTGATAAGCTTTGCGACGCTCCTCTGAATTTGGACGATGCTTGTCTATACAATCAACAGAAAGTCCATGAAACATATACAGCGGCCCCATCCATTCAGAATCTCGTTTTGCAAGATAGTCATTTACAGTGACGATATGTACACCATTACCCGTCAAGGCATTAAGGAACACAGGACAAGTAGCCACAAGCGTTTTACCCTCACCTGTTGCCATCTCCGCTATTTTTCCTTGATGTAATACTGTGCCGCCGAAAAGCTGCACATCATAATGCACCATCTCCCATTTCAGATCATTGCCACCTGCAGTCCAGTGATTATGATATATAGCATTGTCCCCATCTATGGTAATAAAATCATGTGAAGGGTCTGATGCCAATTCACGGTCAAAATCTGTTGCTGTAACAATAGTTTCCTCATTTTCTGTAAAACGACGTGCAGTATCCTTGACTATTGAAAAAGCTATCGGATACACTTCGACAAGCGCCTGTTCCAATATATCCAGAATTTCTTTTTCCAGCTTGTCAATCTGGTTAAATATCGGTTCACGCTCATCTATCGGCGTATTTTCTATCTGCGCTTTCAGTGCTGTTATCTGTTTCTTCTGCTCACTGACGGAATTTTGCACATAGGCTTGTATTTCCTTACTCTTGGCACGGAGTTCATCATTGGAAAGCGCCTTTATTCCAGGGTATGCTTCCTTCACCTTTTCAACCAGCGGCTGAATCATCTTGTTGTCACGGCTGGACTTATTCCCAAAAAGCGCGGAAAGTATTGAATTGAAACTCATATTGTTTTTGTTGTTTTTTTATTCGAAAAATTAAAATTATCTGTACTGTATACAAATGGTTTGCAAATGTAGTACATTTTTTTTGTTTGACCAAACATAATGCGAAAAAACGTCACTCTTCACGCAATAAAATGGCGGTGGCACTCGTATTTCAGTCCCTTCAATACGACTATAAGCAAAGCGAATGCCATGATGTTCATACCTTCTGCATATGACTGAATGGCATTACCTGCAAAGAACAACAATATACAGAACAACATCACATACCATCGCCAACGGAAATGTAATTTACGGAACAGGAAAAGTAAGTATAATGGATTAAATATAAGTATTTGCAAATTGAAATTCACTGTTGGATGTTTGGAAAACACCATAGCCAATAATACCACCCCAACAACACCATACAAGAGTACCACACAATATTCCAGCCACAGAGCGGTCTTTTTCAACAACAACATCTCTGCGAGGCACAATGACAGAATGGCACAAAAGAAGAGTATAGCCATTGTCCTTGGTGACAGAGGACAACCAACAGCATTATCAGGGTGATACGGAGTACCAGGCAAAAGAACCCAACAAGCACTGTCCACCAATATTTTATCTGTCCCATTGCGAAGTCTGACACTTGCACTGTCAAAATCATTTTTCAACACTTCTGGCAAGAACTGTCTATCTGAATGGTTTGTAGGTTTATCGGCTCCTACCCCAAGCAAGAGATCATTTCCGGCCCTGGCCCAACGATAGTCTTCATTATCCACATGGATCAATTGGCGGAACGACCGCTCACCACCTTGCAAGTATGTCGTCTTGTAATGCACATCCCCATCAATAGCTCCGAGTATTATGTCTCTCGCCTTCGTAGTACAGTTATTATAGAAGAAATCATATCTATATACAACATTCTCCGGCTTGGCATTTTCAGATAGAGCCATAAGAAAAGCGCGTTTTTCTTCACGGCTCATATTTATATGCTGCTGATATACTCCACTGCCATAAAAGCGGTATTCACTAAGAAATTTGTCAAAATCATATATTGCCATCATGTAGTCCGTAAGACCAAACACGAAATGCAGGACAAAATAATCGGAAGAAGAATCGAACACACCAAAGTTCACGGCATAATCCAAGCCATTCTTATGATCTTGTACTCTTATTGAGGTATGACCATAAAGGCTATATATTTCATCATGCGGTTGACATGTCAGCAAAGATATATCAATACTATCTAATGCTACATCATTATATAGAGAGACATCTTCATTGGCTGAAATATTTCCTATACTAATAAAAAGCACCAGAAATGACACCCAAAAACTCTTAAAAAGACAAATATTTCGTTTCACGATGCAAAAATAACTTATTTTTCTGAGAGAACGTTCGGTTATTTCATTTTTTTTCGATAATTTTGCACCAAATAGCAAAAAAAGGCAAGCAATGGCTCTGTCCGAATAAAAACAAACAACAATAATGAAGAAAATCCTATCCACGACCGCCCTCTGCGTCATTTCACTCTCGACAATGGCTCAAAGCGGAACAAATTCACCCTATTCACAATTTGGTTATGGCAGACTGGCAGACCAGTCCCAAGGCTTCAACAGAGGCATGAATGGCGTAGGATTGGCATTTAGAGAACATAATCAGGTTAACTATATCAACCCGGCATCTTATTCTTCCATAGACTCTCTCACTTTCATTTTTGATATTGGAATGTCACTACAAATGACCAATTTCAAAGAAAATGGCAAGAGCAAAAATGCCAACAATGCAGATTTCGAATATGCAGTGGGGTCTTTCAGGCTTGTAAAAAATGTGGGGATGAGTTTTGGTATGCTTCCTTTCACCAATGTAGGATACAATTTCTCCAACACCTCATCAATACCGGATTATACCATCGCCCCTTCTACAGCTAACGAAACCACCAACACACAGAGTTATTCTGGTAGTGGCGGTCTACATCAGCTGTTTGTTGGTGCCGGATGGCAAACACCCATAAAAGGTTTTTCTCTTGGTATGAATGCAAGTTATTTATGGGGCACTGTCTCCAACTATGTAATAAGCACATACAGCGACACTTATGTCAAGGCACTGGCAAAACAATATTCAACCACTGTACGCAGTTACAAACTTGATTTCGGTGCCCAATACAGTCACACTCTCAAGAACAAGGATGTTGCCACTGTCGGCTTGACATTTGCTCCTGGACACGATTTGGCAGCAAATCCAGAATGTCTCGTCATTGCTTCAAACTCTCAAAGCAGTGTCAACGACTCTACAAAGATGACAGCATACGACGGATGTAGTATACCGACACAATGGGGATTAGGATTTTCCTACAAACACGCCAACAAATGGCTCTTAGGACTTGACTACACGCTACAGACATGGTCATCTGTCAAATTCCCCGTATATGGAGAACACAACGGCACAACAGGTTATAACACGCAGACAGACGTCTTCAGTGACAGACATCGCATAAACTTCGGTGGTGAATATTGCCGCAATGAAGAAGGCCGTAATTTCAGCGATAAATTAAGATACCGTTTCGGTATGGGCTACACTTCTCCATATCTTAAAATAAATGGCAATAATGGTCCAAAGGAATTTTCCATGAGTGCCGGTGTAGGTATTCCTATAAAAAACACATGGAACAACCGTTCTACATTAAATATCGGCTTCCAATGGCAGAATCTTTCCGGGAACAACCTATTGACAGAAAACACTTTCCTCATCAACGTAGGAATAACATTCAACGAACGCTGGTTCGCAAAGTGGAAGTTTGAATGAAACATTGGCAACACATATTCTTATCCATATCCCTTGCATTGGCTTTCTTAGCCTGTAGCAAGCCAAAGGAACATACGGCACCTGCAATAAACTCACGTGACTCGGTTTCTATGATGAAGTCATTTGGTATAAATACTCTCATCAGCGATTCCGGAGTAATCAGATATCGCATTGTAGCAGAACGGTGGGATGTCAATGAGATACTCAATCCTCCTCGCTGGATATTCAAAAGAGGGATATTCATGGAACAATTCGACCAGAATTTCCATACAGAGGCCTATGTACAGGCTGATACGGCATTTTATTATACGGCAAAGAAACTATGGCACCTCATAGGTAATGTAAAGGTCAAAACCGTAGACGGCCTACGTTTCAGCAGCGAAGAATTGTTTTGGGATCAAAACCGCCATGAATTATATTCATACAGTTTTTCCCGTATCATAACACCGGAGCGCAATCTGCAAGGAACTTACTTCACCAGTGACGAACGTATGCAGCACTATACTGTTTCCAATTCTGTTGGTGCTTTCAAACGAGATGAGGATAACAAGCAGAATGTTGCAGACAAGAAAGACAGCACCACAAATGACAGTCTGCCTAAGCGTGCGCCAATAGTGCCAAGAAAAATCAAATAAGTAATGGTTCAAAATTAATTTTACAATAAAGTTTTGTTAAATCACTTGCTTATCATGGCAAACAACTCGCTCTACATACAGTGACGCTTGCCTTAGCAAGCAAAAACAACTTAATATATCAACACCACATACTTGGACATACACCTTATCATATCAATTCTCGCAGCAATGCTTTTCTCGGCTTTTTTCTCAGGCATGGAGATAGCATATATCTCAAGCAATAGAATGCTTGCAGAGATGACTGCTGACAACGGCAGCATAAACCATCGCATAGTTACATTCTTCTATAAACACCCAAATACTTTTGTCAGCACAATGCTTGTGGGCAACAACATTGCCCTCGTAATTTACGGTATACTTCTCGCCAGACTTCTCGATTCCACAATTTTCTATGGGCAGTCGAAAGCGTTTACCATGACTGCCGATACCATCATCTCCACAATCATAGTTCTCTTCACTGGAGAATTTCTGCCTAAAACAATTTTCAAAAACAGAGCGAACACCCTACTCCATTTCTTTTCCATACCCACATGGTTTTGCTATTTTGCCCTCTTTCCCATATCACGATTCTGCACTGCCATATCACGGTTTATGCTGAAATGTATCGGAGTAAACATCCATAGGGAAGAACCCAAAGAAGAATTTTCAAAAGTAGACCTCGATTATCTCGTACAGCAAAGCATAGACAAGGCTGGTAAAGAAGAAGTAATACAGGAAGAGGTAAGGATATTCCAAAATGCACTTGACCTCTCAGATACCAAAATAAGGGACTGCATGATACCGCGAACGGAAATAAATGCTGTAGAAAAAGGGACACCCCTTGAAGAACTCAGACTTAAATTTGTGGAAAGCGGCAGATCTAAGATAATAGTTTTCGAGGGAGACATAGACCACATCATTGGTTATATTCATTCCTCTGAACTCTTTCGCATAAAAAAAGAATGGCATTCACACATCAGGCAGATGCAGTTCGTACCCGAAACGATGGCAGCACGTAAACTGATGCAGAATATGCTGATGCAGAAGACAAACCTTGCTGTTGTTGTAGATGAATTTGGCGGAACAAGTGGCATTGTGGCATTAGAAGACATCGTCGAAGAGGTTATCGGCGAAATAGAGGACGAACATGACATCTCCAGTTATGAATGCCGTAAGACAAATGATGGCGGATATCTAGTTTCCGCACGTCTGGAAATAGAAAGAGTGAATGAGATTCTCAAACTTGGTCTTCCTGAAAGTGATGACTATAAAACTGTCTGTGGCTTGATTCTTGACAGATACCAGAGTTTTCCGAAACTTAACGAAGTAATAACCTTCGATGGATGGAAATGCAAGATTCTCAAGAATACGGAAACGAGGATAGAACTTGTAAAATTCACGAAAGCGGAATAACGACTATATTACATCGCCCTTCAGTCAACTACAGTAAAAATACAATCTTGATGACATGAACAATAACAGACGTGCAATAGTAATGGGAGCAACCTCCGGAATAGGTATGGAGTTGGCATTGCTGCTGGCCCAAAAAGGCTGGAAGGTTGGTATTGCTGGCAGACGTGAGGATCGTCTTGCCGATATTATGTCCAGGACAGAAGGTATTGCTGTGAAAAAGCGCATAGACATCACCGCTGATAATGCTACAGAACAATTCTCAGAGATGATTGACGAACTGGGTGGTATAGACTTGTACGTTCATAGTTCTGGAATAGGATGGCAGAACATTGACCTTGACAATGAAAAAGAATTGAACACCGTGAATACCAATGTCATTGGCTTTACAAGAATGGTATCAATGATCTTTAACTTTATGGCGCAAAATGGCGGTGGACACATTGTCTGCATTACGTCCATTGCCGGTACAAAAGGACTTGGGGCAGCACCGGCATACTCTGCCACAAAACGATACCAAAGTCATTATTTGGAGTGTCTGTCACAAATGGCAAAAATGCGAAGATTAGACATTGACATAACGGATATACGTCCTGGATTTGTTGACACAGACTTGGTAAGGGGAACTGATTATCCCCTGAAACTGTCTGCAGCAAAGGTTGCCAAAGAGATACTGTACGCCATTGAAAACAAAAAAGAAATCCGTACAATAGACTGGCGTTATCGTCTCCTCGTAACGCTATGGCACATTATACCGAGATGGTTATGGATACGAATTAATATAAAATAAGTAACTGTTCAAAATTAGTTATAGGAGGGTTCTATAAATTGGCTTTGCCAAATTTTGAGTTTTAGCAGAGGGATGTTTGACAGTTGAAGAAAAAACATAGTGGGCTAGATTACCGATGAAGCAGGCAAAATGTACCGAATATAAGCCCAAAGATGACAAAATGCCAATAGATTATGTTTTGTATTATTCTGAAAGGAACTCATATAAGCCACCTATGTAACATACTTTTATCGAGCTCGTTGATTATCAGCATCGCTTGCCTAAGCAAGAAACGACGAAATCATCCACTCGGCACACAGTGACACTTATTTGGGCAATAAATAATAACAACAACACTCGTTCGGCAAGTAGTGACGCTTACCGAAGCTAGAAACAACTATTTAATGGAATTCATATTATCACTAACAGCTGTAATAACGGCAATAGCAGTTGGCTTCTATGCCATCATAAATCATCATAAATCTTCCGATGAAGATGCCAGACGCTTGCAGGCAGAAGGCGACTACAAGGCACATATAGCCCAATTACAGAAGGAAATAGAACTTACTGTTGCAAATTCGGAGAATGCAAAAGCAGAAAACGAGAGAAGAATAGTGGAAACGAAAGCGGAAGCGGAACGCAGAATACAGGAAACGAAACAGGAACTGAACACCATAATTGCAGAAACAAAAGCAGAAAGGGACAAGACAAAAAAGGAGATGGATACTGTGCTAACAGAAAATTCCCGACTAAAATCAAATCTTGATACCACACAGCAATTATTTGAAGCGACAAAGGCACAGGCTGCCAAAGACGAAAAAAACCGTGAAGAGAAATTTCACACAGAACTGGACCTTGCCAGAGAACAGATGAGGGCTCAGTTCGAGAAAGAAATAAAAGAACGTTCTGATGCTCTAAAACAGGAGGCACAGGAAAGAATGGACAACCTGCGTAAGACTAACACGGAGCAAATGGCTCATGTTGTAGAACCACTGAAGAAGGAACTGGAGCAGTTGCGGCAACTCGTAGACAAGAGTCATGAAGTGCAGACCAAAAATACATCTTCACTGGAAGCAAGCATCAAGGCTGTTTTTGAACATGACAAAGAACGTGACAAAACGACCCAAAACCTTGCAGAAGCCCTCAAGAACAGAGGAAAAGTCCAGGGTGACTGGGGGGAAATGGTATTAGAGAACATACTGCGGGATAGTGGTTTAAGAGAAGGAGAGGAGTACGTGAAGCAGCATAATGTGAAGACAGAAGATGGTGCTAACGAACGTCCAGACATCATTGTTAACGGTGCTGACGGTTCACGCATCATCGTCGACTCTAAAGTGTCACTCACGGCATACACTGACTATGTCGGAGCGGAGACAGAAGCAGAACGCACTATGGCATCAAAGGCTAATTATGACTCTATATGGAAGCACGTCTGTGAATTAGCTGATATGAAATATCATCAGGATGTTGATAAAGCAATGCCAATAGTACTCATGTTCATACCAAACGAAGGGAGTTATATCCTCGCCATGAACAAAGATCCACAATTGGGCACCAGAGCATACAAAAAAGGTGTGCTGATAATAAACCCGACAAACTTGATGGTAGTACTACGACTGATGTTTCTCACATGGCAGAACACGAGACAGGAGAAGAATAACCGTGAGATTCTTTCTGCCGCAGGAAAAATATATGAAAAATATACAACCTTTGCCGAAAGTTATGTGACATTGGGAAACCAGATAAACACTGCACGCAACACTTACGACAAAGGTATGGGACAATTGCGCGAAGGCAGGGGAAACATGTCTAAACAACTACAAGATCTTCTCAAATATGGCATTACACCGACAAAGCAGATACCGGAGGAGGCAAAGCCACTGGAAATAGAAGAATGAATCCCTTGACTATCAGTATAGGTGGGTTCTATAAACAACTCGCTCGGCATACAATCATGCTTGCTTGAGCAAAAAAAACAAAACAACATGAACATATATTGTGATGATGCAGAGACCCTTTTCTCTGTTGGACGAAGATTCCTCAACGGTGACGGATTGGATAAAGATGTGAAAAAGGCATACGACCTTCTATCCAAGGCTGTTGCCTTAGGACATCAACATGCCCAAACGTTACTTGACAGCATAGATTTAAAGGAAACTCGTGACACTGACAGTTCCACCACTGTACAGGTACAAGAAGGTGCAAAGGCATTGAGTAAAGACTTGGTGGACATGCTTGAACACAACAAACAGTTCGTTGCCACAAAAGCGTATGAAAAACATGTTACCAGCAAATTCCCGGATAAAAAAATTGCAATAGTAACCTGTATGGATACCCGTTTGGTAAAGTTACTTCCTGCTGCACTTGGTCTTAAGAATGGTGACGTGAAAATAATAAGAAATGCGGGAGGTACTATAACCAATCCATTTGATTCCGCAATGCGCTCTCTACTCGTTGCAATCTATGAACTTGGTGTAAACGAAATTATGATTATCGGTCATACCGGTTGTGGTGTACAGGGAATGGACAGTCAGGAAATGTTGCACCTGATGACAGAACGTGGTATTGACGACGAACACATATCGCTAATGAAGCATTGTGGCATAGACCTCGATTCATGGTTACATGGTTTTGACGACACTGACGCTGCTGTACTCGAAACTGTGGATTTGGTAAAAAATCACCCTCTTGTTCCAAAAGATGTGACAATACGTGGATACATCATGGATTCTACAACAGGAGAATTGACAATAAAAGGTTAAAAAGTCAACATACTCACGTAAACGGTATGAAAAGCAGAATTCGGCTTGCTTTCTTGAAGCATTATCTCTAATTTCTATTTTGGAGATGATAGTTGTTTGTTGCTCGTTTTCTTATAAGGTAGGTATTTAGAATTATCATTTAACTTATAGAGACAATAACAAATCGTAACAACAGCAAAAGGAACACGGTGTAAGGATTAATCCAATAACAAAACTATGTATCAGAAATTCATCATAAACCAAGACGGAGTACTTAAATTCGGCACAGTGTATCTTCACAGAGACCTTCTGTCACAAGGTGAGCGATGTGTCTATGGAGGAGGATTATGGAAGATAGACAATCCCCGACAGGCTATAATACTTTACGGCCGGTCGTTTGACTTTGGCCCACCCGACTTCGACTACATACATAAAATTGACTGGACAGGCATTGGTGGCAAACCACATCAACTCCTTTTCCTCCCTCGTTGGCCAAATGAAGAAGAAATAATCCCAATCACAGTCAAGCCATTCTGAATCAAGCATCTTCAATTGCCATAAGTTGTTACAGTGGGTACTTATTACCATAGTTACCCATTGTTGCAATGATTATCCACGCCATCAACCCTAAACCAAGAACCAACTACCTACAACCCTAAACCAATTACCTACAACCCTAAATCAAGAACCAATTACGCCGGTGCTGAATATGTAAAGCACCGGCGTAATTGGTTCTTGTTCTTTAACATTGCAGTCTAATCATGGTGCGCACACTCTGTTGCTGCCTGAACCACATTTATAATATAGTCACCAAGTTTCTCACACTCACTTATAAAGTCCGTATAATAAACACCGAGCTGATAAGAATACTTACCATCGTTAACATCCTGTATGTTAATACTTTTAAGGTGAGATCTATAGTTATTTATCTCCGTCTCAATATTACGAGACTTTATATAGTTGACATCAGTGAATTCGGGGTGAGCGACCATCTTCACCATCTCTTCCAAAGCTGAATTTACAAGAACCATCATTGTGTGCATACGCTCCATTTGCTCTGGCGTAAACCCATCCTTGACATGCTTTCGCTGACGGTTAATGGTACGACCAAGATTATAACACGAATCCCCTATTGACTCCAATTCATCTATCTGTCGCATCATACGCTGTATACTCCCCTTGGAATCGTCTGACAGATGTCCTTCACTGACCTTGTGAAGATAGTTGGCAATTTCCACCTCCATTGAATCAGTAATGCTTTCATATTTCTCTACACGTGAAAACTGCTTGTAGAACTCTTCGTCTTTATCCATCTTCAGCAGGTCAACCACAATGCCGAACATTCTCTGACAACGTATTGCAAAATTGTTTATCTCTTTCTTTGCCTCCAATATGGAAAGTTCTGACGTAGACAGCATACCGGCAGATATAAACTTCAAACGGTATTCTTCTTCCTGATTATCCTTCATAGGCAACACCGTACAAACAAGTTTCTCTATTTGTGGAACGAAACCAATGAGCAGCAAGGTGTTGAAAATATTAAATGCCGTATGGAAGGCGGAAAGTCTGAACAAATCATTTACCTCGGAACCCATCATATAGGTAACAAGCCAACTCACACCATTACATGCCGGATAGAACATCAACAACACAACAACAACACCAAAGACATTGAAGAACATGTGTGCAAGGGCAGCACGCCGTGCTTGTGTATTGGCAGTAAGAGAAGCCATGAATGCCGTTATCGTGGTCCCGATATTCTGTCCCAGGGCAAGAGCAGCCGCCTGTTCAAAGCCAAATCCGGGTATGTGCATATCAAAGAGCATCAAAGTTATAGCCATGGTAGCAGCACTCGCTTGTACAACCATCGTAACAAGGGCACCGACAATAACAAAGAGAATGATAGTCAGGAAACTATCACATGGTATATGCGCCAACATCATAGCTACATAATGGCCGATATCCAGATCTGTTGCCGCTTGCTGCAGATAACTTAATCCCATGAAGAGGAAAGAAAATCCGAAGATGAATTCGCCTATACTCTTACGATTGGAAATATTGGAAAAAATCAGCGGTAGGCCACATGCAAGAAGCGGAATGGCAAAAGCTGCGACATCAACCTTGAAACCTACAACAGAAATAAGCCATGCAGTGACAGTCGTACCAATGTTAGCACCCATAATGACACCTATTGACTGTGCCAGTGTCATGAGGCCGGCATTGACAAACGACACCACCATGACAGTAGTAGCGGAAGAGGATTGTATCAACGCAGTAATAAGGATACCTGTCAATACACCCATGACACGGTTTTTGGTCATTGCCGCCAGAATGTTTCTAAGTCTGGCACCGGCAAACTTCTCCAGTCCTTCAGACATGGTTTTCATTCCAAATAAGAATAATCCCAAAGAACCGAGCAAGGAGAAGCAGTTAAGAAGAAAGTCCATTTATTTTTTGTTATGAATTGTAAGTCGTTGGTTATTAGAATAACCCTTTCTATAGCGGTGTTCTGTTCATTATACTTCGCCCAAGAGTCACTTCATCAGCATACTGCAACTCGTCACCCACACTGATGCCTCTCGCTATAACACTCAGTTCAATGTCAGCAAAGACCTGCAAGCGCCTGGAGATATAAAAGTTGGTAGTATCACCCTCCATCGTCGATGACAGAGCAAAGATTATTTCCCTAATGGGGGTCACGTCTCTTCCTTCAGTCATATCATCTTTGTTCTGTGCAATACGATTTACCAAAGATTCTATCTCTATATCCCCAGGTCCTATTCCATCCATAGGTGATATAATACCACCAAGGACGTGATACAGTCCGCGATACTGCTGTGTATGTTCTATGGCTATCACATCTTGTATATTCTCCACAACACATACCAGTGAAGCGTCACGAGAAGAATCAGCACATATTGGACACAACTCCGTATCTGATATATTGTGACACACACGACAGTATTTTATCTCTCGTTTCAGTATCGTCAAAGCATCGGTAAATGCCATCACGTCTTCTGTATTCTGGCGCAGCAGATGCAAAACGAGACGCAATGCTGTCTTATGGCCTATTCCCGGTAATCGGGAAAACTGAGAAACGGCATTATCGAGTAGTGAGGATGACATTTTTATAGTGGTTTCTATAAATTGGCTTTGTCGGGTTTCTTATACGATGGGAATTTATAGAACCCACCTTATAATATTACGAGGAAAGAAGTAACAGGAACCGTTGTCTTACTGCATCTTTTGCAGGCCTTCCCAACGGACGTTCCATTTTCCATTCTGAGGGAAACCGGGATTCTTTATATCAGGACAACCATCCCATCCGGCACACATCATTGCCACACTCTCAAGAATAGCCCCATTACCAGGTAGATATATCTTCAGACGGTCATTCTGGAAGTTATGACCATTGTTGAGATACGTATTCTTCTGTACTGGCATCACAAGTGCCTGCACAGCCTCTTCCTGCAAGCCGAGACGTGCGGCAGACATGGCAAGAACACCGAAGTCCCATCCCCACATATCACCGAATTCGAAATTTTTCATCACCCATTTGTATGTCTCACGCATCTTGTCGTAAGAGAACAACGGTGTGAGGACCTTGTCTGCACTGCCATTACAGAACATACTATTCTGCATTTCCAATTGCGGCAGCATACCACAGGCAGCAAGAACAGCAGGATGATCCGTCGTTGTAAGAATCCTGTATTTTTCATCTTCCTTTACACGGGCTATACCTGCAAGATAAATGCCATCACGCTCCGGCAATGGTGCGATATTCTCTATTATATCATCCCATTTTGCCACACGCTCAAGTCCTCTGCGCTCGCGCCACTGCTGGGCAACGATAAGACCATAACGCCAATATGCCAATTCAAAAGGCTGGTTATAGGCATACTGCCAACTCATTGTTTCCTGAAGGGCAGTTGCACCTATCAGATTATATTTACCACTGACAGAATCATACGTACAGAAATCTGCCATGAACTGTGCTGTCTCATCCACATATTTGCCATACTTATCCAATACTGCCACCATTTCCTTACCGGCACTCTTTTGTTGCTGGCACCTGGCTGCAGAAGGACATGACCGCATCGCATGACGATACATCTCTTCCGCAAAGTAAATATAGTGAGGTTGCTGCCAAAGCAGGAAAGAACCGACGTTAGACGGAGATTCTCCTGCCCATGGATCAGTCATCTTCATCCATCGTATGCCGTTAAACCCTTGGCGTGACGCTATCTCGCGTGCCTTGTCATATACTATTGAGGAATTATACCAGTCAAGTACTCTCGCAAGGACCTCTTCATGGCCGAACAGAGAAAAGTCAATGGTATGCCACCAAGTCATCTCAAGGTGCGGGCGTCCAAACCATGTATTAAGTGTCAGCCCGGACTCTTGTGGAGGGTTATTACCTTGACAGTTTATTGCTGTGAGATATTGTGAGAGAACGACACGGCGCTCCAGTTCCTTTGCACGCTTATCTGTACAATTAGAGAAATCTACTATGGCACCGGTGTTCCAATAATTCTTCCAATAAGCAGCGGCAGCAGCAAGTGTATTGTCAAAAGAACCTGCCGCAGCCTCATTCATATTCTGGGTATATTCTATCGTAAAAGCGATTGTCGGGTCAAGGATTTTTGGGGCCTTACCTCTTGGCGCACCGAACTGCAATGCAAATCTGTTTGCAGACATCTTTACAAGATCCGCTGAACCTTCCCATGTGATACGTGCATAATATACAGTAGCATCAACAGTGCGCTTTAACAATGCTGTATTATATGTTTGGGATACTATTTCTGTAGTGTGCTTACTGTCTGAGTTCCAATCAGAAGCATCATCCACATGACCGCCACTAGGATATGGGAAAGAGAAAGTAATACAAGCATTCCCCTTTATGAAAAGCGGCGTAAAGACCTTTGCCGTCAATGCTGACGCACTGGGATGGGCTACCGTCTGTACCTCCACCGGCTGACCGAGAGCCTTGAAATTGGATGTTATGACACCTGCCCACATATCAAGACTTTGGTTTCTGTCAGTAAGGTCTGTTATCGGCACTTGCTTCCCCTGCTTGTCTGTAATCATGATACCTGCAGCACCAAGGTTCAAGCGGTGAGGGTTTATGCGATAATATTCCGACGCACCATATCCGCGTGTATCCTTCTCCCTATACTGTACGGCATACAGTTCTTCATGACCATGTCCAAGATTTTTGGCACCTAATGTTTCCTCGGACTTATACCCCTCTTTATTAGGGTAGGAATGCCACCCCCAGTCACTCTGGGCACACAGACTTACACCTTTCTTATAATATACCGGGTATGATTGTAGTCCTGTAACGTCAACAGTAGTGGCAAAGTGTCCGTTACCTACGGACAGAGATCCGAGACTGTCAACAGATGTCACCTTTGGATTATTGCGCATTACTACCTCACGTCGGTCTATTGTCTGCGCCAATGACATCGTTGCTATGGCAAGAGCCAGGGATAAAAAGATTTTCCTCATGTATGTTATGTATTGTAATTAGTTGATAAGTATCAGTTTTTGTTTACTACCGTGACATGTGATTTCATTATACTGTCTTTTTTCAAGGAATCAGCATTAACGGAATCTGCTTTCTCGACCTTCTGTTCTTTTGCTGGAGCAGGTGGGGTAGTACGAAGATGCAACAGTTTGACATTGCGTATAGCGGCAAGGCGCATAGTACTGGTATTTTGATTGGATGAATTTTGGGTCAGATTCTGAACCAACAGGAAATACCCCTTTATTTCTTTCACGTGCAGCCTGTCAACGTCGTTGTTTATTGTAGCGATACCATGACCATCAGAATTAGAATGGGTTGTCATTGTCGCTATACTGTCATTGTCATAATAGACGGCAAGCATTGTCGCGACATCACGCATACCGTCCTGGAATATAAACTGCACATCATATTGCAGTGATATCCTGTCACCATCCTCAAAGGTTGAATCCGGCTTGATATCAAAGGTATACAGATTATATGGCGCCTGATGCATGAGTACGAACGATGCTTCCGCATTCCACACATTGGCAGTATCCGCCTCTGCACCCTGCACTCCATCCACCTTGCCGCCAAGAGCCACGACATTCCTGTCTATACGATTGGACAGGGACTGATAAATCTCATACATCTCCCGTGTATTACGGCAATAATAGTTGAATGAAGAGTCCCACTCCGCCTTGTCTATATCATGGTTCTTCAACACCGAAGCCCTCAGTGCAATAAGATCCGCACCAGAGGCTATCCCTCCTTCCCGTGTCTCATATATGCCCTGTGCAATGTGCATGTCATACAACACATCTTCCATCTCGCCCTTGGAAAGAATACCGGAAGGGGTAGATGGAACACATGCCATGACAAGCATCAGTAATATGGCATAACTAATTGTCTTCATCATTATGGCTAAGCATCGTTAGTTCCTTACGGCAGAACAGTAACATCGCCACTACTCCAACAGAGATACAGGCGTCGGCAAAATTAAATACCGGTGAGAAGAAGATGAAAGGCTGGCCTCCCCACATAGGGAACCAGTCTGGATATGTCGTCACTATTAGTGGGAAATAGAACATATCCACCACCCTACCCTGCAAGAATGGCGCATACCCTGTTCCGAAATCAACAGGGAACGAAGTGAAATAAGATGACGAGCCGGAGAATACCAGCCCGTAAAACATACAGTCAATAAGATTCCCTGCCGCCCCCGCAAGTATCAATGAGAGCAGCATAATCCACACTTTCCGTGCATTGGCCCGTATCTGTCTGCCAATAAACCACACCAAGGCACAACATGCCACAAAGCGGAATATGCTAAGCGCATATTTCGGTATGAACGTCATGCCATACGCCATGCCGTTATTCTCGATAAAAGAGATATAGAACCAGTCTGTGATGTGTATGCTATCATGCAGACACATATTTGTCTTTACCCATATCTTTATGCACTGGTCAATGACCAATAATAGCATAATGAACAGGCAAGATGCAATTCCCCATTTGGTATTTCTATTCATCAATGATTCTTCTTCATCTTAGACTCCACAGACAATGTTGCATGAGGTACGGCACGCAGACGTTCCTTTGGTATAAGGTCTCCAGTCATACGGTCAATGCCATAAGTCTTGTTGGCAATTCTTACAAGAGCAGCCTCCAATCCCTGAATGAACTTCTGCTGACGCTGTGCCAGCATTATAAGTTCAGCCTTGTTTTGAGTGGTCGATCCTTCCTCAAGTATTTTGTATGTAGGAGACGTGTCCGCCACATCATTACCTTCGTCATTGCGCAAGGCACGCATCATGTCATTGTAGTCAAGACGGGCACGGTCCAACTTCTCCTCTATAATCAGCTTGAACTCTGCGAGGTCTTCATCACTGTAACGTTTTTTAATTTCAGCCATAGGAATATTTATAAATTAGGTAAGTGCGTAAATTTATTTTTATAGGTAGGTTATATAACAACCCACCATAAAGATGTTTCGTTGAATCCACTGATTATAAACACGATGTGACGCTTGCATAAGCAAGAAACAACTCACTCGGCACGCAGTGACACATACATGAGTATGAAATGGCTACTAAGGAGTAGGTGGGGTAAGCCTATATCTTAGTTTCGCTCGATTTTCACCTTAGCAGAAAAGTCACCGAACTCTGTTTCAAATCCGTCAGAAACTTCACCGAAAGTCAGTTCGTTTGCCAACACCTGCGAACAGATATGCTCTCCAAACGCCTTCACCGCATTTTCTAGTATGTCGTTTTTCTCTATCGTCACCTTTATCCTGTCAATAATCTCCAGTCCCGACTCCTTTCTAAGAGTCTGGATACGCTTTATTATAAGACGTGCCATCCCCTCGTTCTTCAGTTCCGGAGTTATTTCGATGTCAAGGGCTAAGGTGATACGGCCTTCCTGTGCAATAGTCCAACCGGGTATGTCCTCTGATATTATCTCCACATCCACAGTTTCTATCACAGTCGGCACGCCATCCACTTCAAGTGTTATCTGCCCGGATTGCTCCATTTCGCTAATCTGTTCCTGAGACATCGCCATTACTGCGGCATTGACACTCTTCATCAGTTTACCGAATTTCTTGCCCATGGTGCGGAAATTACACTTTACCTTTTTCACCAGTTGCATACCCTGTCCGTCCTCAATGAACTGCAGTTCCTTTACATTCGTCTCCGCCAATATCACACCAGCCATACGCTTTATGTTGTCACGCAGACAAGCATCATTGACAGGAATAGATATAGTCTGCAACGCCTGTATCACAGGAATCTTCACTTTCTTACGCAAAGACAGGACCATTGACGTCACCTGCATGGCCAGTTGCATAGCCTGCTCCAGTTCCGTATCTATATACTCCTCCTTGGCTGTAGGATAACTTGCAAGATGCACACTTACGGCATTGTCCTTACCTGTTACACCATTCAGGTCCTTAAACAGCTGGTCTGCATAGAATGGGGAAACAGGAGCAATGAGACGGCTCAATGTATCAAGGCAGATATAAAGTGTCTGATATGCAGACAGCTTGTCCTGCGTCATACCGCCACCCCAAAAGCGCTTCTTGTTCAAACGGATATACCAGTTTGATAACTTGTCTATTACAAAATTCTGTATAAGTCTTCCTGCAGGTGTCGGCTCATAGTTTGCCAGTGTAGCATCAACATTCTTTACCAAAGTGTTCAGTTCTGACAACAGCCAGCGGTCAAAGTCAGGACGTTCAGCAAACGGCACATCTTCCTGTGAATAGTCGAAGCCATCCACATTGGCATACAATGTAAAGAAAGAATACGCCTGATATAGTTTGATGAAGAACGATGAAGTCACTTCCTTGACACCATCCGGGTCAAACGACAGGTTATCCCATGGTGCAGAGTTCGTTATCATATACCACCTCACGGCATCCGTTCCATATTTGGCAATGCAGTCGAAGGGATTGACAACATTTCCAATGCGCTTTGACATCTTGATGCCATTCTTGTCAAGCACCAAACCATTTGATATGACATTTTTGTAGGCAACGGAGTCAAACACCATTGTTGCAATGGCATGTAACGTGAAGAACCATCCACGCGTCTGGTCAACGCCTTCAGCAATGAAGTCCGCTGGATATGCGCTGCGGTCATCTATCACTTCCTTGTTCTCAAAAGGATAGTGTATTTGGGCATACGGCATGGCTCCAGAATCAAACCACACGTCGATAAGATCCAGCTCGCGTGTCAACACGGAACCATCCTCGCCTACCAGCTTTATATAATCGACATAAGGACGGTGCATATCAATCCGGTCATAATTCTCCTGACTCATGTCACCTGGCACAAATCCCTTTTCCTTCAAAGGATTGGTCTTCATAACACCTGCCGCAACAGCCTTCTCTATCTCATTATACAGTTCCTCAAGACTGCCGATGCATATCTCTGCCTTTGTCTCACGGTTGCGCCAGATAGGCAATGGTGTTCCCCAATAACGCGAACGTGAAAGGTTCCAGTCATTGAGGTTTTCCAACCACTTGCCGAAACGCCCAGTACCGGTGGATTCCGGTTTCCAGTTGATGGTCTTGTTCAATTCGGCCATACGTTCCTTGCACGCAGTAGATCGAATGAACCACGAGTCGAGCGGATAATAAAGCACCGGTTTGTCCGTACGCCAGCAGTGTGGATAGTTGTGTACATGCTTCTCTATCTTGAACGCAGTACCCTCCTCTTTCATCTCAATACATATAATGACATTGAGATCCATGTCTTTGGCAGCAGCTTTTTCGTCAAACTTTCCCCCTACATTATATTTCGGGTCATAGGCGTTCTTCACATAGTCACCACTGTGTTTCCAGTAAGAGTCATTAACACACAGTTCCACAAACTGTGCATCCATATTCTCTTTCACGAAATACTTACCCTGAAAATCCACCATCGGGCGTGTGTCTCCTGCCTTGTCTATAACAAACAGCGACGGTATGCCTGCATCCTTTGCCACCTTGGCATCATCAGCACCAAAAGTAGGAGCGATATGGACAATACCTGTACCATCCTCTGTCGTGACGTAATCACCGGGAATTATACGGAAAGCCTCCGTTTCCTTCACCACAATATTGTCGTTCTCCAAAGCGCAAGGCTTAACCCATGGCATCAGCTGCCGGTAATGCAGCCCCACAAGGTCTGTACCTTTGCCACGCCATATTATTTCCAACGGCTGGTCTGCATCCCCTTCCTTCGCAGAAGAATCGGCTTTACCACTGAAATATGCAGCAAGCCGTGACTCCGCTATCACATACACAGCATTTTCACCGGTATAGGGGTTACTGCCTTTCACTGCTACATAATCTATCTTCGGACCTACACATAGAGCGGTATTTGAGGGCAATGTCCACGGCGTTGTTGTCCATGCAAGCACATACATCTTCATGCCGTCCACCTTGCCAACAACCTTGTCAGCATCTTCCAACAGGAACTGAGCCGTCACCGTAGTGTCCTTGACATCACGATAGCAGCCCGGCTGATTGAGCTCATGTGAAGACAATCCCGTACCGGCGGCAGGAGAATAAGGCTGTATGGTATAGCCTTTATATAGAAGATTCTTCTTATATAATTGTTTCAGCAGATACCACAGTGTCTCTATATATTTATTGTCGTATGTTATATAAGGGTGTTCCAAATCCACCCAATATCCCATCTTGTTCGTCAGCTGCGCCCATTCGTCAGTATACATCATCACATTCTTACGACAGGCGTTATTATAGTCATCCACAGAAATCTTCTTGCCGATATCTTCCTTTGTTATGCGAAGAGACTTCTCCACCGACAGTTCTACAGGCAAGCCATGAGTATCCCATCCTGCTTTGCGGTGAACCTGATAGCCCTTCATCGTCTTGTACCTAAGGAACGTATCCTTTATCGTGCGCCCCATCACATGATGGATGCCCGGATGACCGTTAGCAGACGGAGGTCCCTCAAAGAACACAAACTTTGGTTGTCCCTCACGCTCGTCAATGCTCTTATGGAAGACATCGTTCTTCTCCCAATCCGCAAGCACCCGCTCATTGGTCTCTACAAGATCAAGGCCCTTATGTTCGGCAAATTTCTTACTCATTTCTGATTATGTAATTCTTATTGTTTTGATTTTTGGCTACAAAATTACAATATTTTTGCGACACAGGCAAATAAAAGGTGCACATTTTTAGCAAAACAACAGAGTTTGATTATCGCTTAACGTTGGTTCCATAAATTGGCTTTGCCAGATTTTCACTTTTTCACCAAAGTCAGTTTGATAATTAAAGATGGAATATAGCGGGCTATACGACAAAAGACACCGACAAAACACACTATGGCAGAATGTGGAAAAGCACAAAAACTCCAACCGGCAATATGGTCATTTCCTTACGGTTGTAATTTATAGAATGCGCCAAAAGATTCAACCTTATTGTAAACGTGCCCAAATTACACTGCAATCACATCCCTTTTACATTATAATAAGGCCGCGATCATTATATAATTAGGCCACTTTCACAAAAACCATTGACAACATCAAGAAAACACATAAATTCAAGTACCATTCTTTCACCACAAAAAGAGACACATTCACCACAATAACAGCCCATTCTTTTTGTATCCTTTATATCACGGGTTGTCCATTGTTGAAATGCATATCGCCCCAACAACCCCCAACCATCAACCGTACGCCAATAACCACACACCCACCGCTCGGCACGAAGTGACGCTTGCCTGAGCAATAACCACACACCCCCCACTATGTACGAAATTTTAGTACAAAATGAAAATTTTCTCATTTTTCTGTATTTTTATCAAAAAAAAACAGTACCTTTGCAATTGAATTATTCGGCATAAAGTCAAAAAGCAAAACAAAAAGGTAAATAAAACAGTACAAATCCAGGATTCAGTACACAGCCTAATCCCTATCAGTGAGAACGAGGAAAGTGTTTGCCGACAGGAACAATTCAGACAAGAAGATGCTCAGTAAGACGAAGAGGAGATGATATCCAAATCGAATGAGCACATCTAATAAAAACAAGAGGTGAACAAAACAGTAGCGAATATCCGCAACTTCGAGGCCAGCACCACACAACCGCTTAACACTTAGCAATTTGCGACGTTGAGCAGGAGTCAGAGAAGTGCTCATATTAGAGCAAACATCCCCAAACAGGTCCTACTTTACGCACTTGATTTATACTGATTTATGGAAGAGCAGAAACCACATTCAGACAACACCGATGACGAGCAACCTTATTGGTTTGTAATGCGGGACTTAAAACCCGTCAATGCAAAGATTATGGCATACGAGATGCTGTCAGACTTGGGGTTTGAGGTCTTCACTCCCATGACATGGAAGATTGTTGTTGTCAAAGGAAAAAAGGTGCGCAAAGAAGCCCCTATTATCCACAACATGCTTTTTGTGTGCTCTACAAAAAAGACTTTGGACCCGATAGTTGATATGACCAACACTTTACAATACCAATACATAAGAGGTGCTGGGCCACAGAACATAATGAAAATAAGAGACCGGGAGATGCGTAGATTCATCCACGCCGCAAATGCCACGGAAAAGCCACAATATTACACCACAGAAGAGATTACACCATCTATGTGTGGAAAGAGAATAAAAATTGTTGGTGGCAATCTCGATGGATACGAAGGCTTTCTTATTACAACACGTGGTTCAAGACGTAAACACCTGCTTATATCATTGACTGACGACGGCTCGAACTATACTGCCCTATCAATGAAAGTAGAAGTGTCACCAGAATATATTCAGGTGGTATAGTCAGCGAAAGGGACTATAGATATACCTGATAAAAGCGAAAAGATTACAAACAAAACGTTTAATGGTTTTAGTAAAAAAGAGATTACTATCATCATAAGGAACAGGGAGGATGTAAATTTGAAAAACAACTGGAAGTTTATGAATATTCTAAGAAAAATCAGCGATTGGTACTTCACAAAGTCAGCATTACCATATTGGTATATATTAGCATTAGACTGTGCTATTATCTTCATATGTACAATTTCCATATTTACACTCTTTCACGGAGCCGTATTTACCATTAACCATTTCTGGCCAGTGGTAGGGACTTCTGCATTCTATCTCATATACTACATCATCGGCTTCCGCATCTTCGGTACATATCACGGGGTGATAAGATATTCTTCCTTTGTCGATGTTCAGCGTATAGTATATGCCATAGGCCTTGGATTTGCCATGATAATGTTTTCGCGTATATTCCTCGACTTTGACAAGATATTCTTCCCTTTCTCTTATAAATACCTGCTTGTTGTAGCTTTTCTCTCCGCATTTGTGATGGGGCTAAGCCGTATGTTTATAAAATACCTCTATGAATACTTTTACAATAGTGGCGATGCAAAACGCACATTTATATATGGTGTAAAGGCCGGTGGCGTATCATTGGCAAAAAGCATCCGTGCGCAGAAGCCCAATAAATATAACCTTATAGGCTTTATATCAAACCAAGACGACATAACAGGTAAGACACTAATGGGTGTCAAGGTATATCCTCTTTCTAAAGAGCTTATTTATATAATGAAAGAGCGCCATGTGAAGGTTCTGTTGGTCAGTCCGTTGAAGAGTGATGATTTCCGTGAAGACACTTTCTTCCAGGAGCAGCTTATAAAGGCAGGCATACATATTTTCATGATGCCCCCGATGCTGGAATGGAGTGAAGAAAAAGAGTTGACCCATACACAACTCCATGAAGTTGATATAGAAGACCTACTACCACGTGAAAAGATAGAAGTAGATATGGATGCTGTGGGTGCTTTGCTCAAAGACCGTACCATTCTTATTACTGGTGCTGCAGGAAGTATCGGTAGCGAGATGGTTCGCCAGATAGCCATTTACTCACCAAAGAAACTTCTCCTTGTTGACCAGGCTGAAACACCGATGCACGATGTTCGCATGACGATGGCCCGTTTATATCCAGAGATTGAGACACTGACCATCGTTACAAGTATATGTAAGGATAAACGTATGGAAGAAATATTCAGTGACTATCACCCTGACTATGTGTTCCATGCTGCAGCATACAAACATGTACCAATGATGGAAGATAACCCCAGCGAGGCTATTCAGAACAATATCTATGGCACAAAGATTATAGCGGACCTTGCTGTAAAATACTGCGCGAAGAAATTCGTGATGATATCTACTGACAAGGCTGTGAACCCGACAAATGTGATGGGATGTTCAAAGCGTATATGTGAGATATATGTCCAAAGCCTTGACAAAGCCATCAAGGAGGGTAAGAAAGAAGGTGTAACACAATTCGTTACAACTCGTTTCGGTAATGTGTTAGGTTCCAATGGCAGTGTCATTCCTATATTCAAAGACCAAATAAAACGCGGAGGTCCTATAACAGTCACCGATCCCAACATCATCCGTTATTTCATGCTCATTCCCGAAGCCTGCAAACTGGTTCTGGAAGCAGGCACTATGGGTCATGGCGGTGAAATCTTCGTATTTGACATGGGCAAACCGGTAAAGATTGCCAGCCTTGCCCAACGGATGATAGACCTCAGTGGAGCGAAGAATGTGGAAATAAAATACACAGGACTCCGTGATGGTGAAAAACTATATGAAGAAGTGCTTAACGATGCAGAGTTGACCAAACCCACTTTCCATCCTAAGATAAAGATAGCAACAGTTCGTGATGAAGACTACGCCGAAGTCTCTGAAAGAGTAGAGAATCTCCAAACCATAAGTTTCTCCTTTGATGACATGAAAATCGTGCGTCAGATGAAGGATATGGTCCCAGAGTTCAAAAGCAGACACTCCAAGTATGAGGCTTTAGACAAATAAGCATCATTCACTTCCTAACTCCTTTAACTCCCAGAAATGATCTCCTAAGGATGCCAAGGAGTCCCCTCAAGGATTACCAACAAAGATCTCCCCCATTTGTCCTTAACTCCCTTCACTCCCCCTAACTTCTTTAACTCCCAGAAATGATCTCCTAAGAATTCCCCACAACGGTTTTCCCCATTTGTCCTTAACTCCCTTTACTCCCCCTAACTCCTTTAACTCCAAGGAGCCCCATCAAGGCTACACCCCCATTTGTCCTTAACTCCCTTTACTCCCCCTAACTCCTTTAACTCCCAAGGAATTATCTCCCAATAATTCCCCACAACGGTTTTCCCCATTTGTCCTTAACTCCCTTTACTCCCCCTAACTCCTTTAACTCCAAGGAGCCCCATCAAGGCTACACCCCCATTTGTCCTTAACTCCTTTCACTCCCCCTAACTCCTTTAACTCCAAAGGATCCTATCCCCAATGGTTCCCTAAAGGTTTCCCCCATTTGTCTTTAACTCCTTTTACTCCCCCTAACTCCTTTAACTCCCCCAAAGTAGAGGTTTCCCCATTTGTCCTTAACTCCCTTTACTCCCCAGGATTACCCCCGAAACAACATGAAGAACATTGTTATAGCGGCAGGCTATGCCACGCGTCTTGGAGAATTGACAAGAAACTTCCCCAAGCCACTTCTTAAGATTGGCGACAGTACCATCCTCGGACGGATGCTCGACGACATCGACACCATACCGGAGATAGACGAACACATCATCGTCACCAACCATAAGTTTGCCGACATCTTTGAACAGTGGAAAGCACAGTGCCGTTACACCAAACCCATAACCATTGTCGATGACGGTACCGAAACAAACGACACACGCTTGGGGGCGGTATGCGACCTTCTCTTTGCTATGGACAATCTCCATATTGACGACGATATGCTCGTAGTAGCGGCGGACAACCTCCTTTTCTTCACCTTCAATGATTTCGTAAGGTTTGCAAGGGAAAAGGACAGTTCATGCATTATATGCCATGAACAGAAGGAAACGGCGAAACTCCAGCGCACGGGCGTGGTTGTACTCGATGAAGACAACAAGGTAATAAACATGGAGGAGAAGCCGCTGGAACCGAAATCCACCTGGGCTGTACCGCCATTCTACATCTACCTGAAAAAGGATCTGGACATTGTCCGCAACTCCGTCGCCGGCGGATGCGGCAAGGATGCCCCCGGCAATCTCGCCCACTACCTTTGCGGCCGCACCGCCATTCATGCATGGCCCATGGCGGGCACAGGCGAGAACCTGCGCTTTGACATCGGCTCACTGGATACGTATAACGAAGCCTGCGAAAGATATGGAAAGTAAAACGGAATTCCAGTACCACATCTTCTCACCATACCGTGTCTGTCCCCTTGGAGCCCATGTGGACCACCAGCACGGACTGGTGACGGGATTCGCCATTGACAAAGGTGTAGACCTCTGGTTTGATGTGCGGGATGATGCAGAGGTAAACCTGTCCTCATTGTCCTTTGACGGAAAGGTGTCGTTCCGCATAGATGCCCCGTCACAACTGCGAGAGAAGCATTGGGGCGACTATGCGCGCGGAGCCAAGTACGCCCTCGGGAAGCGGTTCGAACTCACCTGCGGCATTGACGGCATGCTTAAAGGCTCCCTTCCCGTGGGCGGCCTCAGTTCATCGGCTGCCGTACTGGTAGCCTATGTGATGGCGTTCGCAAAAGCCAACGGCATAACGCTACAGCCTTTCGAGGTGGTGCAGATTGCCTCTGAAGCCGAACGGGAGTATATAGGACTTAACAACGGCATCCTCGACCAGGCGTGCATAGCCCTCGGACGGAAGGACGGCCTGCTATTCCTTGACTGCGACAGCAACGAATGGCGGATAATTGGGCGCAATCCCAACATGCCGGATTTTGAAATCGGCATATTCTTCAGCGGACTGACAAGAAGTCTCATTAACAGCGACTACAACCTCCGCGTCTTTGAGTGCAAGACGGCCGCATGGAACATGCTGGCGTACCAGAGCCAGCCCCTCAGAACCTTTGACAAGACATTCCTCAGGGATGTACCCAAGGACACGTTCGACAGGACCCGTGACATGATGCCGCTGCGCTTTGCAAGGCGTGCGGAGCATTTCTACAGCGAGTACCGCAGGGTGAGACAGGGTGTCACGGCATGGGAGAGCGGCAACCTCCAGCTGTTCGGCAAGCTGTCGTTCGACTCGTGCGAGAGCAGCATACACAACTATGAGTGCGGCTCGCCCGAACTCATTTCCATTTACAACATCATGCGCCCGCTGCCCGGCGTTTATGGCGGCAGGTTCTCGGGTGCGGGCTTCAAGGGCGCAGTGATAGCCCTTGTCGATCCGTCTTACAAGGAAAGTATAGAGAAGGCTCTGACGGGTGCTTACCTCAAGGAATATCCGGAATACAGGGACACCTTCAAGGTATTCTGGGTAAAGGCCGGTTCCGGTGCCCGTTTTATAGATAACCAGTAGTTATGGTAAAGAACAACATCTGCCTCGAAGGCAAAACAGTGCTTGTGACCGGTGCGGCCGGATTCATTGGCAGCAATCTCGTGAAACGCCTGTTCAGGAACGTTGGGGACATCAGGGTAATCGGCATTGACAGCATCACGGACTATTATGATGTCAACATCAAGCACGGGCGGTTGAAGGAAATAGCTGCGCTCAACCGTGACTGGGTGTTTGTCCGCGAGTCCATTGCGGACAGGGATGCCCTTGAAAGAAT
>CAZPNC010000015.1:0-39170 GCA_964587945.1 uncultured Prevotella sp.
GATGAGGTAAAAAGATAAAGGATAAAAGTCTTGACACAGTTCTATTTACACAACCCTGCAACTCCAAATATTTTATTTACTATCTTGTTCATAATCATTACTCTTACTACTGGTTATTAACTTTCTGCCCCCAGAAATTCAAAAATCTGATAGACATTCTTGACTTGATACCACTCCAGTTGGATAATCCGCGAATACGAACATATCTTACAGGTATGTTGTTATAAGTAGTGGCACGAGCATTGACTTCCAATTCAGTAGGTTTACCATCACCCGGAACCAGTTGGTTGTCTTCTACAATATCAAAGTTGTCGCCATAAGCTTTGCCATAGGCCTTGTCCTCTACAGTAGGCGATGTTGACCAGTCTGTACCAGACGGACGCTTTGACTCGAATCTACCGAGACATACCCAACCATCCCAGTTATCAGCACCTTTCTCGAATACCTTTGTGTCAGCAGTACCCCAAAGTTCAACAATGCGGGCGTTTCTCAGACTGTATTCAAATCCATCACGACCGAACATATTGAAACGAGTAAAATGATATGTTTTCTGCATATCCCAAGGAATATATAACTCATATTTATTTTCCACTTCAGGATCATAACCATCCTTAGTGATTACTTCCATCTGACGTTCAGGAGAGAACAGGTAAATAGGCGCAGACGATGCATTTGCTTCCCATTGTAGATAATCAGGGAACACGAGGTTAGGCGACTGACCCATTACCAGGAATTCCTCAATAGGAAGATGCTTCTCCAATTTAGGAGTAAGTGTCATCATTCTGGCTGGAGTCACATTACCATATACATCACGTACCGTAATTTTAAACTTGGTTTCCTTACTCTCAAGATCACGTACAAAATACTTGGCTTCCTTTGATTGAGAATAAAAACGGGCAACTTCCTTTGAACCCTCGACTGCATTCTCGGAATATACAGAAACTACAATCTGGGTTTCAAGTTCGTTTTGCCACTCAAGTTTGATACCTCCCCATGTTTCTGTCACAGCCATAGCATCAATGATATTATAAATATCCGCTTTCTGTGTCATAACATTCTGAGTTACGGAAGTGGACTTATTCATACTTCTATCTACGGCAGTCAAGGTAAACTCAACATTGCGGGCTTCACCAAAACCAAAAATATTAATCTCATTTGTAAAAGCAGAAGCACGCTGTTCCATCTGCACTCCAGCATCATTCACATATTGTACTCCAACGTAGAGCAGATCGCTCTCGTGAGGCATATCATATGTAATGTGAGCGCCACCAGACAATGGAGTGATGACTACATTGCTTACAGGTGCTGGCGCAGTAGAATCCACCGCATACTGGCCGATATATTCTTCCTTGCATCCCATAAGGACACACAAGAAAAGCAATAGCAATAAATTGATCTTTTTCATTGTAACTTACATTTTAAGAATGTGAATGATTTACAATCCTGGATTTTGACAAAGGTTTGTATTGATACGCAGATCCTGAACCTTGATAGGCCAGAGATAATTACGAGTAGACAACTGGATACGTCCTAGGTTCTTGACTGTATAGAAATCATTGTTGCCCTTTGCTGGATCGGAATCATTACGTTTCTGGTCAATATCCCAACCCTGAATGATGATATTATTGATTTTCATCAAATCTTTCCATCTGCGGAGGTCCCAATACCGCTTGCCTTCAAAGCATAGTTCACTTGAGCGTTCCATCTTGATAATATCACGAAGACCATTCTTGCTTAATGGTAATTCCGGATTATTAGAATACTTCTTCCAGCTATCAACTACACCCTCCAAACCTGCACGGGCACGAACCTTGTCTATATAGGTATAGATAGTGTTATCTGCTGAATAAGTCTCTTCGTCAGAAGCCTCATTGGCACACTCTGTATACATAAGGTATAAATCAGCCAATCGATAGAGCGGGAAATTATATCTCACATAGTTGGCTTTTTTGTCATCAGCACTTGCAGCAGTCTGTACATTAGAGAGTTTTTTGACCAGATATCCAGTCACATAATACCTCAGACTCTGAACCTTACCAGGAGTCTGTCCTGCCCGCATACGCAAACGCCATGAAGTCTCAGTTGCCAAGGCGCCAGAAGTAAGATGCTCCTTATAACGACCATTGCCATACCAAATACAACCATCAAAACCGACACTAGAATAGAATCGCGGCTCACGATTGATATGGAGATTGCCCGTACCATGTTCATCCTGCAGAATATAATACTTATGATTCTGAATTTCACTTGTTGCTGTCCATCCATAGAGATTTTCCTTGTTTGGATAGGTCACATCATTATCTATAGGTATACCATGATTTGTATAGAAGGCATCTTTTACGATATGTAGAGGCGGGCAATATCCTACCATTGACCCCCAAATCCAGTTTGCATCCTGTGTGCCCGTGAAGAACGGCATTGTACCTTTGGCCAAATTTACAGGATCATACTGCGTTGCGAAAAGCGTCTCATAATTGTATATAGGACGCGCCGTAACAGCTCCTCGCAAAGATTCAAGCATCACAGTAGTGTCAGACATTGCCTCGCTGGAAGTTGCATAATAGTGATACAGTTCATGACCTGTCTTCTCTGCCAAATTCACAGCTTGTTTAGCACACTCATAGGCTTTCACCCACTTATTCTTGTCATAAGCCTGAGGAAAGAGTTTTTCGCCTCGATTGTCTGTGAAACTAGCATACTCTTGATTACCGTTGAAAAGCGGGCTTGCCACTGTCATGAGCAAGTCGGTCTTCATTGTAAGAGCAGCCACACGTGAAATTCTACCATATTCATCTTCCCTGTCAAGAATTTCATCAGGAAGGAACTCAGAATTGATAGCTTCTTCATATAGGGATGCGATATAGTTTACGCATTCATCAAAAGAAGAACGATGCTGTGCCACTTCATCGGATGAAGCAGAAACAGGAAGATTTTCCTTTTCCAAAACAACAGGGCCATACATACGCAACAAATAGAAATGATAATAAGCCTTGAGGCACTTCACCTCAGCTATCATTCTTTCACGCTCATCTTCCGCCAAATCAGGACCTACTTGATTTATGTACTGCAAAAAGGTATTGCAATAGCGGATTCCTTGATAGCACTTACCACTTGACCACTCATTTATAATAGGAGAATCCACATTTTGTGCAGTCAATTTCCAACTTTCTGAGGTTGAATAACTGTAGTGCCAGAACTCATCAGAACCAGCATAAGCTGGATTAGTACTCCATTCCGCAGGATTAGGCATCGCGCTGTAACAAGTTGCAAGATATTTGAATGCACCATTCTTGTCCCGGAAAGCGTAGTCTATGGTAGCTACATTATCAGGCACGACATCAAGATAGTCACTACAACCTGTTAGACTAGCTGCAGTTATTAATATCAAGACAAATCGATTGAATTTATTATTAAGCATATTATTAGGTTTTAGAAAGATAATTGAATACCAAGATTATAAACTCTTTGAATAGGGTAAGCGAGTCCATTTCCCTTCATCTCCGGGTCCCAAAGTTTGAAGTTACTCCAACATGCGAGGTTGTTGCCACTCATATAGACACGAAGGTTAGACAACAATATTTTACTGATAAGTTTCTTCGGGAACGTGTACCCAAACTCCAGACTCTTGAAACGGAGGAAACTACCATCCCGCAACCACCATGTAGAGGTTTGAGTATTATTGGAATTGAGCGTATCAGAGAGTCGTGGCCATAGGGCATGCAGTTCTCTGTTGTCTTCACTCCAATGACTGTCAGCGAAAGCCTGAAGAAGTGCATTCTTGGAAATCTGAGTATTACCGTCATTGTCAACAAATGGTGCTACAGCTGATGGATCTATAAAGAAAGAAGAACGTGCTGATCCTTGGAAGAAACAAGAAAAATCAAAGCCTTTATATCCCATAGAGAAGCCAAAACCATAAACAATCTCGGGAGTGACCGAATACCCGATAGGCACCTTATCATCAGAAGTAATCTTACCATCATTATTAATATCACGATACTTGATATCACCCGCCCCATAGGTCACACCTGGTGTACCGAATTGAACCGGGGAATTGATGGCTTCAGCATCATCTACAAAAAGACGTTCTGCCACGTATCCCCAACGCTGAGATGTAGATTGACCAACTTTGCTAAGCCAAGGTGTTTCTGAGCGATCCACATCCTCATACTTGTCATATTTAGCTTTGGCATAAGTAAAGTTAGCACGACCTTGAATCCAAAGGTCCTTATTGAAAGAGTGATTCACATCCATTGATATATCTACACCTTGTGAGGAAGCCTCACCTAGGTTTGCCTTGATGTCAGCTGTAGTACCCATCGTTGAAGGAATATATGCGCGATCCATCAAGATACCTGTACGACGCTCCGTATAATAGTCTATTTGCAGGTCAATACAACCTAGAATACGAGCCTCAAGACCATAGTTCGCCTTGTAGGCTTTCTCCCACGTAATCTGTTCGTTAGGGTATTGGGTAATAGCTACTCCAGAATAGCCGTTGCCCCAGTTTTGTCCCCAAGTATATCCCGTAGAACTCATATTGACATTGGAGAGATAGAAGAATCGCTCTGAAGCCGTACCAATTGCATCATTACCTACAATTCCATAAGTATATTTTAATTTGAGCATTCTGAGGAATTCCGTACCAAACCAATTCTTCGGCCAAAAAGGTTCATTGCTGACAATATAGCCAACACCGGCTGAAGGGAAAAATCCGAAGCGCTCATTCTTCGCAAATCGCTCAGAACCATTATATCCGAAGTTAAACTCCAGAAAATAACGAGAATCATAATTATAAGTAAAACGACCGGAGAGTCCGATATTGCGTTTAGGAAGGGAGAGGGCAAGTGTTGCAGCATTGGCAGTTTTCTCTTCGCGTATAGTTCCTACAAGCATTCCACTGAAACTATTCTTGCCAAATGTACGATCATAATTCACAGCAGCTTCACCATACAGTACTGATGCGACATCCTTGTTGCCAGGAGAGTAATTAAGATACTCTGTACCTTGATTAATACTGGTCAGTGTATAAGTGTTCTTGATTGCATCATAAGTATCCAAAGTATAGAAATAAGGATTGTATGAACGTACAATATCATAATAGGAACTGCGCTGCGTAGTAAACAGAGCCCTGGCACGAAGTCCCTTAACCCATTGGTCTAAGTCCTGATGTACCTCAAACTGGCCTACTATATTGGTACGTTGATACTGCTTGTAACCTTTTACCATATCAGCATAAGGGTTGATATAATTACCCGAACCATAGTTACCAAATATTATATGATGTACATATTCCATATCAGCATTCTCATAATACGCTGGGAACAATGTAGGGTCTGAACGTAGTACCTTACGATAGAGTTCACTACCACCATCGATAGGCCCGGTATAGTCATCATAGTTACCTGTAAATCTGGCAATCACCTGAGTTGAAGGCGTAATATTAAGTGTAATGTTTGAACGTAACTGATAACGTTTCAAATCAATATTAGAGTTGAAGTTGTTTCGATTATCCACTTTCAGCACACCATTATCCTGATTATAGGTACCAGCCACGTAATATTTTACCATCTTGGTACCACCACTTAAGTTTAAGTTGTAACGCTGGTTAATGGTATTATCTTTCATCAACATACCATACCAATCATTTGCAGGAAAAATCATTCTGTTTGCTCCTGGCTCTGCAGTACGTTCTATCTTTTCCTGAGAGTAAGGTACTTCTGCCAGTGGGTTACGAGTAAGAACGGCTTCATTGTTGAGTTTCATATAAGTCACCGGATCCGCCAATTCAACCATAGTGGTAGGTTCGCTTAGTGAAGTCTCTATACGGAACGATAGTTTTGGTTTACCTTCTTTACCTTCTTTCGTCGTCACAAGAATTACGCCATTACCTCCTCGAGCACCATATAACGCTGTAGCAGCGGCATCCTTCATGATAGAGAAGCTCTCAATATCATCAGGTTGCAGACGTGCCAAGTCTGTAGTGGTCATTTCTACACCATCAATAAGAATCAACGGACCTCGTGCATAAGTGAATGATGTTACTCCTCTCACAAAGAAAGTAGCATCATCCTGCCCTGGTTCACCAGTAGTCTGATAAGAAATCACACCAGACAGACGACCTGCCAATGCTGTAGTCAAGTTACTGGAAGGCACCTTCAGTTCAGCAGGCTTTATGGTAGTGACAGAAGCAATGACACTCTCCTTTTTCTGCTTGGCAAAAGCAACTACTGTAACTTCATCCAGATTTTTTGTATCACTTTTAAGAATCACATTGATCTCTGGCTTGTCGACCACAATCTCTTGGGTAACCATACCGACATACTGGAAACGTAACTTTTTGCCCTTTTCCACCTGTATTTGATACTTACCATCAATATCGGTGGCTATACCATTACTTGTTCCAACTTCCATAACAGTTGCACCTACCAGTGAATAGTTGGTATCGTCATAGACTGTACCTTGCACCGTGATGGTTTGGGAGTACAATACAGACGCGAATAATGTCAGCAAAGCCAACAATAGACTACGTCTACCAAAAAAACATCAGACATTTTCTCATAAAATTTATTGTTTATTGATTAATAGTTTAGGATATTACTTGATTACTTTATTACCATTTTGCGAGAGAATACTCCATCTGCTGCATGGAGTTTTAGAATATATACACCCGAGTGAGGCACACGCACCTGCTCATCAACAGAATTGGTAGAAACATGTCTACCATTCATATCATAGACTTGGACCTGATTAATCTGTCTGCTACCAGCACCACTCAATTGGTTGCCAGCTTTGACATAGACATCACTAACCAGTTTTTCTATTCCCGTAGACTCGTCGATGCGCTCCAACGCCACATCATCCAAATCAAATACTGCCGTTGTATCAGGATTTTGCATAGTGAACATCAGTCTATCTTCTTTAGCCCCCTCATTGCCAGTCAGCTTGAATTCATAAGAAAATTCCTTCCATTCCGGACACTGAGGCTGTCGTATAGAAATAGTACCTATACTCATATTACTTTTTGCAAGGTTTACATTATCAGAAATTTTACAAGTCATGACAGATTTCGGATCCCCTGTCATTCTCATTTTAAATACCAGACGATATTTACCATCAGGAAGATGATGTAGAAATTGAGCCGGCATATATTGAGGTGAACTTCTTTTTTGAGATGGAGAATATTCAAAATAGCCTTTCTTCACACTACCAGAACTTGTAACCCATGAATATAATGTCTGCCTATTACCAGTATAATGCCCATTAACATAATCATTGGTTTCCGTAGAACCAAAATCTCCATTCTTGATTAGATTAGTACCCTCTGTAGGAATTTCGCCTATTCCTAAAGAATCGCTATTCTGATATACACGCACATAGTCCACTACCATCTCACCATCCTTTCGTTCACTTGCATGAGGAATATTGCTAGAATACATTGAACTAAGATAGATAGGCATAGCATAGTTAAGCCATCTCAATCCTTTGTTTGGACCATTGTCAACCACATTAGGAACAGACAACATCAATTTTCCGTCACAATAGAATTTCATTGTATCAGGTGTCCATAAGAAACCAATAGTCAGGAAATGCTGGCTCATGTCATAATCAGGATCACCATATAGAGTACTGGAATACCAATATGCCTTCTTGGATGGATTTCCATTGCCAGACCATTCCAACACCAACGGTCGTACCAGATCTTGACGCGACAGAAAATCCTGAGGTGAACCATATTGACGATTTCCCTCCTCATCTAACTGCCCTTCGTTGATATCTATTTCTAATGTCTGCATATCAAGTGGCCTGCCGTTAGCAATCATCCAGAATGAATTGTTGATACCATTTGATTCTGAATACTTATATCTGCATTCAAAATACCCATACTTCCACATCTGCTTAGTCAGAGCACTAGGATTTGTAACACGCGATGTTCCTAATACATTTGTAACCTTGACACCCCTGAGGCGTGCGAAGCCGTCACCGCCCACTACGAAGTAGTTCCAGTCACGATCTTTACCATTCTGCATGTGCTTGAGCCAATTGGCATCCTTATCAGCAACCACATCAAAATCTTCATTAAAGACAAGTCGATATCCTTCAGGCACATAAGCAGAATGCTCTACCTGAGAAGACACTGTCAGTGGAATACTGACAAGAGCCATTATTAGCCCGTTTTTTATAAGGTTTTTAGTCATTGTTTATAATTTTTCTGCAATATTAGTCAAAAACTAAGCAAAAATGTACAAAGTAGTTAAATCATCGTTTTCGGAAACGTTTTTATCACCGAAAACGTTTCCAGTGAACAAGTTATATTAACAGAGTGAAAATAGAAGTGCAGAACTTCTAATATGCTATCTGAAAATACTCATAGAAAAACAGTACTTTCCTTACACTCATATATACAGCAGGCTAACTCATACAAATTAGTAAATTTGCATAATGCATCAACGATAAACAGATAAAGGTCTTGTAGTGTTTTCCCATCACGGCAAAGAGCGAGACATCACGACATACAATGTGCATATTATCCACCAACAACAGGAAAGAGTATCCTAATATAATAATAATTGCAGTGCACATTTGAAAACATGGAGCCGACCCACTATATGCGTCAAATTTCGAAAGTTCCCAAGACCCACATGAAACACCTAATGGGTCATTTGTGTATTATTATTCGGCCAGATTTCTTATGGTATATGTATGGGAATCGTATAATCAGATACTCCCTGATCATTAAATGCGGCTATAGAGAAATAGTATTCCTCATTGGCATTCAACAATCTGGTATCAATTTCAGAATCTCCATAAACTATCATACTTTGATAGAGCTTTTGTGCTTCAACACCATATTTAACAACATACCCTGTTGCATGTATTTGCGGAATCCAACTAAGGCGAGCCTTACAGCGATTTTGTTTATCCCTATTTATGGTCAGGCAATCTACTGCCTGCACACAATTTCCATGCCCCAAACCAAAAACGCGGAAGCCAGAAACCGCCAGACTTCCATCAGGAACTGACAATGCTTTGAATTTCAAGAATCGCGTACTATGTCGGTGTGGCAGTTCTATATAATCATGGGGCATATCGCGATTCTCTTTCGAACGGTCTACCAACAGTTTCCAATTTTTTTCATCACGTGACGAATAAATCTGATAATGGTATGATATATCATCTACCCTACCCTTCAAACGGGAATCATGGTCAGCAAAATTCATCTGGACAGCATATACATCCTCTATAGAACCCAAATCTATCTTGACCCATTGTCCATCTACACCATTGGCACACCAATAGGTACGCATATTCTCATCAAAAGCATTCCTCACCTCATGCCCCGGCAACTCACTGGAAGCTGATATTTCCTTACCGTACGACAAAAGCATCCAACCGGTGAAAAGGTCTTCAATATTCTTGCTCTTATTTCGATTACGATATTGTGGGTAATCTCCCCAAAGCGTCGAACAATATGGTACACCTTCAGCATCAAACACCATAGGATAGATGCTAAGCCTCCTCTCAAAGCCAGCTTTTACTGACAAGCAGTTTGTTGCAACATGCCAGTATTGGTGCGAAACATCCTCGAATGAGCTACCATGTCCTGCACCACGAGCAAAACCTGTTGATTTCAGCGACAATGGACTATGAGCATCAGTACGGAACCCCTTGTCAGGAGAATCGCTCACCGCATAACTGTCGCAATACCAATCCAAAGAAGTACCAGGAGCAGCATACTGCAAATAGTATTTCCCTTTGTAGGCATTGCACCATCCACCTTCTATCCATGGTCCGCCACCCTTCGGGAAATATTCCCATCCATGATGCAAAGTATCACTGGATATCACATCATGAGCATCAGTCATAGCCTGAAATCCTTTTTCGGGATCCAACTGTGTAACATATATTGGATTCTTGTTGCTGCACCCCCAATAAAGGAATAATTTCTTGCCTTCACTGTATAGCATCGGATCTATATACTGATTACCACTAGCCAAATTGGTACAACGGAAAACGGATGTTGGTACAGCCTCCCAATTATCACCATCCATAGGGTCAGAAGTACGATAAAGACTCATCGGCTTCAAGGTACTGAAAGATGCGAGAAAATACAACTTACCTTCATATTCCACAGCAGTAGGCGCATAGTCCTCAACAGGGAGACGAGTCGAAGCGACAAACTGCCAATCATAAAGATTCTCACTCCACCAATATCCTCCACTCTTCGAAGCAAACAACCAATATTTACCTTTATAATATACAATAGATGGATCTGCCGCTTCACGGAATCCTCCTTCTGAGATATTATATCGATAACTGATATTGAAAGGGTTGCACCATGTTCGTACCTTCCTTGCATAAAGGGTAAATGGAATAACACACAATATAACAAATATCACATATTTATATTTTGTATTGATTGACTTCATGGATAAATGATTTATTTTATTGATGATGCGAAAGTACACATTATTTATGATACATCTTTCTTTTTTCAATAAATCATTTCCGAATCTCACATGAAAATAGCGGCAACGTTTCCGCTATTGTCACAAAACTATTAATTGCACAAGGACACATATTTCACTATGAATCTGCCATATTCAGAATGTCCATTTTACCCACCTATCACCTTAATATCTTCCAGAGTCAACCGAACAATAGGTCGGAGGACTATTTCACCCATCATGCCTATCCGAGAACGCAACGTTTGAAATTCCCGTATCATTGAACAATGCCTATTTCTCTCCTCCAACGTCTCATCAACCGGCAGTCCGGCTTCACGAAGCATAATGTGGCTCTTGGCAGAAATAGTCAATTCCAGATACAATTGGATATAGCATATCATATCGAAAAAGATTTCAGGTTCAAACTGCTCCTTCACAGACATCAGGTAAACACCGGCGTTTGTTTCTGTCAGTGTACCATGATGTATTGCCGTAAGCAAATGCACATCTGACATTATGGAGTTGTCAAGCCACCGGCTGATTCGCTTCTCATTATAATTATTAACACATAGAAACAGTACAAGAAAAACCACCACAATGAGGAGCATCTGTACCAAAGGAGAAAAGGGCTGATAATTATAAAGACCATGAATAGTAAAGCACGGAAGCAATATCCACCATCGATCCACTACTCTACGGATAACAGTCCGGGAAAAGTCTTGTTGCCATGACTTTGATGTTCTTTGCAACAATAGCGTAAGGAACAGAGCCGTGCATCCTATGTGGAGCATAGAGGTACCAAGTCCACGGAATATGGCAGTAGCAGGGAGCATATACGGATTACAGACAATATAAACAAAGTTTTCAAGCAAAGCGAAACCACCACCTATCGCTGCGCCATAACAAAGGGCCTCAACAAAAAACACCATTTTGAATGTACGCATCAGCAAAACTGCAGCAACAGCCTTGATGAGTTCCTCTACCAAAGGTGCATAGAATGGCAGCCCAATATAACCAGCAACACGACTGACACCATATGCGACACAACAACAGAAGAAACCAGAAAGTATACACATACAGAGAACTTTCCACTTGACCAACTTGAAACTGTCAAGGGATTTCAGTATAATGAGATACAGAAGTATTGGTATAAAGCTGCTTAGAAGCATACAAGTTTTTTTCTAAATAAGTAGTTCTTTAGTTTTATCCTTATTCATAACAATTTCACGGTCACCAACCATTCCCCTGAAGAGCGGGACAATCCTGATGCCCGCTGACTAAAACAGCGTGCATAACCGAAAGACCATGTTGTCTTCATGTAATTGAACATGACTATTTCCACATTCAGCTGGCCTCCAATACTGACATAGTTACAGAACCTTTCCGTACCCCATACATCTGCAGCAAGGTCTGTTGCGAAAAGTGACAATTGGGCGTAAGTTGGATAAAGGCACAACATTCCGACATTGCGGAAGCGGAGGGGCTGCAGGTTTATCTCTCCTGTGGCTTTGCAAAAGGAATGTGCGGAAACAGCATCAATGTCTGTACCAGGCATAGCATTCACTGTACGGTAACGAAATATTGCACCATGGTCGACATAATTATTTTGAAAGCCTCCGAAATACTCATTACCAAAAGATGATTCACGGTCTCCAAAATGCTGACCTACAGCCATCCGCAACCATCCGCTGGTGTTACGCATAAACGGCAACAATGCCCCCTCGTCCAATGTCATTGTCAACGATGGGAACAACCTGCCATCAGCAAGATATGTATAACCGCTGAGTTTGCATACATAACCTTGTTCTGCTGTAACTGCACCAAGTGAAGCACGTGTCTTTGAAGCGCCTATACTGAAGCCTGCAGTATGGAACGACCGTATTCCTTCACCAACACTGACATTCTGAAACATAGGCAGTACATCCATATCACCATAAGTGTTAACAGAAAAGCCCCAATACCAATAGAATGGTAATTGCATGGAATATTCCTTTCTATATCCGACACCAGCATCATATCCCTTTCTACTGGTATGTGTCGGTCCGAAAAGATCATAAAAGTCTGTTTTATTCCATGAAGTTCCAAAACGCCAATCCATTAGTTTCCATTCTGCAGAAGCATGAAAGCGGTTTTTCCACGGGTTGCTACTCCAAGGCGATACACCAAGTGATACATTAATAGAATTGATACCCATGGCATCAGAAAATGTAAAATGGTATCCAAGGACAGGAGTCACATTGTTCCATGAAGATTGGTCTGTAAATCCACTAATATCAGGATATGCACCTTGGAAAGCAGTTTCCCTCATCGGATTATAAACCTTAATTGAGTCATACACCTCAGAAAAAGTCGCCTGTCTCTCCCCTTCTTCAAGGGAAGCTAATCCTGCCAACATCGGATTAGCCTCATAAGCTTTCTGACCAAGATATTCCACAGCATTACAATCTTGAATCTCCTTATATGGAAACCGTACCGGTGTAAGGCCGTTCCTACTGAACTGCATTGCATAAATGGTATCATTTCCCATAAGATATGGCGCAAACAGACCCGTCTGAGTATTACTGAGCAAATGCATCTTGCCATCCTCTAATCCAACAGCCCAGATATTAGCCACACCTGTATAATATGATGAGCCAATGAGTTTCGTACCATCTGGAGAAAAACGGAACTGTGAAAGATTGGAATCATTGAGGGTAAGGACTGTATTATATGAGAAAGACGCATTATCTAAATCTCTGGTATTGAAGACTATAATGGAGTTTTCACCTTTAAGACCGACAATAGTCATAGCGAGTTTCTTCCCATCGCGAGAAACATCAAGGTCTGTTACACTAACACCAAAGTTGAATGTATACATTATATCCTGTTTTTTCATAGCAGCATCATACCTTACAAGATGTGTCACCCCCTCATGTGACAACAGTCCATAAAGACAGTCCTTGACATTATCATATACTATATTGGACATACGCTGGTATTTAAGCCGTCCATCCATTGACACCTTGTCATCAACGGCACCAGTATCGCCTACTCTTTTCCAACGCAAACCTCGCCATGCGCCATTTCTATCAGTCCAAAACAAACGTTGCCGTTTCCTGTCTAACGCCACGTACGCCGTCTGATACAGCATTGCGCCATCAATATTACATAGTTTTCTATGCTTGCCAGTAGCAAGATCTATACGCTCAAGATGTGCAAAGTCACCGGGATAGTTGACTGCCGTATATGCCACATTAAGAGAATCGTCTATAACAAGTGGAGATGCCGAACCGTATGGTTTTTCAATAACATTCACAGTCTCGGTAACAGGATATTGCCCAATAGCTTCAAAGTTCCGGCTTTGATGAGTTTTCTCAAATGCCTGCCATTCTTTCCAAACATCATGCAGTCTCTTACCAAACACATTATGGAACTGTGCGGCAAAGAAGGCTTTACTGTTTTCCGTACGATTATAAAAAGACAGTACACTGTCACAACCATACTGCATAACAAGATAGTTAACGAAGCGTGTACCATACAGATAGGCATTGGTACCAATTTGAAAGTCCTTTGTCGAACCTTCCGATTCTAATCCCACAACAGTAGAAAGAGAATCATTTTCGTGAACAATACTACGAAAATACATCTCATCATATCCACCAAGTGCGCGCCCCACCCCTCCTGACAGCCATGTCTCCATAAAACAAGCAATACCTTCATGATACCATCGTGGCGCATACCATCGTGGCGTAGTAAAATAACTCCACAACATGCTTACAGGATAGTCATTATCAGCAATAACCTTCGTACCAAACAACGAACGGAACATCCTGTCTCTACTATTTGGACGGTCTGTCATAACAGTATGTGTATATTCATGTTTGAACAGATGACTATACCGTTCTGTCGTCGGTGCAACATAATATGACATATTTACCGGTGCCATTCCTATTCCGATAAAATTTACCGGTAATGGTGAAGCACCGCCATTGCCATCATCCTGCAAATCGGTAAGCAACATGAAAGGAGACTGGAGAGGGGTATCCAAATGCCATATTCGCGTATGCAATGTTCTGGCATGATCATATTGTCGCATGATATGCGGTATATACTGAAACAGGTTCTGTGAACAGAAAACCAACCTTGCCCCTATCTTTCCTGCCACGTCTCTCTGCTCATACTTATAAAAAGAGAGTGATGTCTGAGCATGGAGATGTGGTACACATATAAAGCAAAGCAAGTACAAGAAAAGGCTTTTTATACCTTTTACAATTCTATTCATACATAACCTAATAAGTTATAGGAGCACACCTTAGTGTACCCCTATATGAAAATCAGAAAAGGAACTATATTCCCAATGCTCTCTCACTCTGTTGCTTCAGTCCTTGACTACGGCCTATTCCATTAAGAATATTGCCCAACCTCGCTTCTTCAACAGTTCGCGTTGATTTAAGAACAGAGCCATAAGTCTCTGTATGCTTGACCTTACCGAGAATCTTTGCTAAATTACCATTACCAACTATAGAAGATTGACGGTTCAAGGACTTTGTGTCTGCAGAATAGAAACCTGCCAAAGTATTCTTTACATCAGAAGGTGTTCCACTCGTAACAATAATACTACCAACAATGGTCTTCAGTGTAGGAAAGTCTTCAACGAACTTGCCTAAAGACGGACTCTTCTGTGCTGAAGCATAGACATCCTTCCATTTTGCGATAGCATCCTTATCCCCTGACAACACAGCGTCCTCTGCACCATATTTCATCCAACCTGCAGCTGCCATAAGGAGCGACGGATTTTCTGACTCAAAGCCACAATCAGAGAGAGAGGAAACTATTCCTGCACATGATACAGCCTCATTATCAATCACTGAAAAAGCGTGACCGGCATTGTTCACCAACTGCTCGTATCCGGCAGACTCTTCTCCGGCAAGCACCTTTTCTGTCTCTGTGAACAGAACACCATACAGTTGCATTGCATTCTTCGTCTTAACGGAAAAAGTCTTCATCCCAGTGTTGAGTTCAGACAACGCAGCAATATCTTCGGTAGCATTTATCGTAACAGCCACTAACGAGTCTATCATACGAATACGACTGTTAAGCAAGACATAACTTGCCTGCACATGATTTCTGTATATAGTATCATTACGCAGCTTCTCAACACATGCCTTGGCATCTCCGTTGATACTGTTATTGTATAAATTCGCCTTACCAATATCGCCATACAACAATCCCTTATCAACAAAAGGTAATTGAACCAATGCCCCGACAAGGTATCCGCAAAGAAACAGGATTACTGCAAAAACAATACATTTTGTCTTGTTTACTATCATATCTTTTATCTTTCATGAAAGCGTACGGCCGTACGCTTTTATTTTTTTATACATAAGGAAAGAAATCGTACGGCCGTACGTTTCTACATCAACAACAAGCCTTATAAACGACTCAGAACATTATACTCATACTTGCACCAATAGACAGATGACGGAATGTCTTGTCCATAGAGAAATACTGTAGTCGATCAATATATTCTTGACGCTCAACATCCGCAGCCTTATCGGAATAATAATATCCTGTAACATCAGTCTTGGCACTGTCATAATCAACATACATTTTCCACGCTATTCCATTACGGTATGCGTATGTAAGATTAACACCCAATCCCCATTTGAAGTTATTACCACTTTCTGTTTCAATATGGTCACCATCATATTGTGATTCTTCATCTATCTGTTCATCAGTCCAATCAGGATGTTCCTGCTGCAATTGTGTTTTCAACGAATAGTCCACAATAGAAGCGACAAGACTCACACTGCTATGTTGCTGTACTCCTGCAAGGATTTTGCCACCAAGGGCAAACCTCTTTGAAAGAGGATAATTGAAATAGAAGCCCATATCCCCAGAAAACACTGCCATCTGGTCTGTAATATCCGCAACTTTATTATTAAGCACGCTTCCATCTGTCTCATATACAGCCAAACCATTTGCACGTACCGGAGCTGTACTTATGCGCAGACGGCCACCGACACCGACATAAGGGAATGATTCAAATGGGAAATAGCCCACTTCTGCCTGCACGTGCGTAGCAGTACCTATACGCAGATTGGCCCCATCAACAGCATCTATATCAGTTTGCTTGCCATCAAAGTCAAGTCGCTTGAGAGTGAACGCAACATCATTGGTGAAACTTGCACCCATAGAGATACTGAAGAATGACGGATTAACACGTAAATCATTCAAGCCATCCAATTCTTCGCGTACTATACCCTTCTTCTTAAACAGAACATCACCAAGCATATATCCAAGGTCAGTAGAAAGTATACCGATACCTGCACCCACAAGAATATCAGAAATCCAGTGACGGTTATTCAATGAACGCATCACACCCGTAGTGGTGGCCATGGCATAACCTGCTACCGAATACCAAGGCGAACGCGTAAGGCCATACTCCTTATGCAAGATTGTAGCACCGACAAATGCCGTTGCCGTATGTCCGGAAGGAAAAGAATTAGCGGTGGAACCATCAGGACGCATTTCATGAGCAGAATTCTTCACTACATTAACTATCAAAGCCATAGCGCCATACGACATCGCTGTAGATGCGAGATAGCGTCCCCATGTGCTACGTCCTTCTACACCGGCAACTTTAAGTCCTGTTGCAAGCGCAATGCCCCCAAACTGCAACTGGTCATCCCAACGGTTATGGAACTCCGGCTGTAAATTCTGCCTTGCTTGACGGAAACTTTTCTTTTGACTCTTGGCAATAAAACCTGCTACTATTATCGGAGCCGGCATCCATGACAACTCCTTTAACGGTGTATAACTACCATATTTTTCCGAGCCGTAGGATTCAATCACAGACGGTTCTGCATCGTCAAACCGGAAACCTTCATTAATTATAATTCCATTATCATCGCTCTTCCGAGTACAAAGCTCCATATACTCTTTCCCCTTCAGGCAAAGAGGCCGCTCAGTCTCACTATTATCCATCTGAACAGCATAGTCCATTATATTCACGTTTCCTGCCGCCCTGCTATTATAGGCAATAACGTTCAGAAGCAATAATATTATAACCTTTTTTTTCATTCGTTTTTGTATCACAATATTTAGTCAAAAATGACAATTATCCTTTTATTTGGTACAAAGGTACAAAAAAAAACAATTAGAACACAAAAAAACTCTAATATTTTTTCCACATAGTCAGCAAATTATTTCATCAACCATAGACAATGAATACAATGACATTGCAATCGCGCCATAATTGCATTGTAATAAGGCCCCTTTTACATTGTAATTATGTCCTATTCACAACACGATTCGGGCTCTTTTACAATAACGAAAGAAGTTACGGAGAAACCAATAGTTTCTCCGTAACTTCTTACATTATAAAATATATTTTCTATATGCCTTTATTCAAAAGGCACAATACACTGCAATACCTTGTTCTTTACAATCTCCCGATTCATGTTATACTTGATTGTTACAACCTTATTGGCAGTGTCTAACGTATATGAATCAAGGTCATAATCATCCTTAGGAATATATTCCGGAATGAAAGATGTGGTATAATCCGACACATTTACATCCGGATACCGTTGCTTAATCTTGGCAGCCTCTACCTCACAAAGCGGCAACCGCATACCGAGATCTGCAAAACGACGGCCTTCTGCAAAGAATATTTCCTGACGCATCAGATAGATTAATTCGAGGAAATCGTCACCGACAGCAGTCTGCAATTTCTGGATTGTCACAGATGTCCCACTGGTTACCGGCACAACTATTGTCCCTTTGGCACGATTGAGAATAAGACCACCCTCTTCCGTATCAGTATCCGATGCCTTTACTTTCCAGTCAGAGGTATTGAGATTCACAACGGAACCTCCTGCTTGTGCTTCACGCATTTCAAGACTATCAGTCAAGGAAACTGTACCACGGCTTTGTATGAGAGCAAACAGTTCAGGCATCAAAGTACTTTTGAACTCTACGGCCTGAGCATCATCAACGACTGCACATTCCGCAAGAATGAGATAATCCTCCTCCGCCTTGGCATAAGCAATGCGTTGCGACGGTGCTGTTTCCTGATATTTAGGGTCAAGGAAATCAAGACGTGGCAGCGGTTCCCACCAGTTCGTACTGAAAGAACGATCCTTTATGGTACTAATCACATTGTTTGCTTCATCAAACTGCACTGTTGCACAAAAAGTTCTGTCATACCCCAACGCTTTCGTAGCATTATCCTTTGCCTTTGCTTTGTTGCCAAGCCTGTAATAAGCACGTGCAAGCAAAGTGTGAAGAACTGGTTTGAAATCTGCAGAAGAAATCTTCCGATCTGCTTCGTTGAGTACCTCTATAGCCTTATATAAATGCTGCTCCCAACCCACTGGTTCTCCATTCTCCGTCTGTGGCAAAGCTATGAAGTTTTCACCGGCAAGGAGGTAAGAGTAAGCTAGTGCAATATAAATATCCTGCAATTGTGCGTCAGTAGGTGTATCCTGCCCGGCAATGGTATTAAGTGCATAATATGACATCTCACGCAATTTGCCAACATAACGCTGAAGCTTTTCCACATCATTGTCTGTATACAGGGTATTGGGCTTGTCAAACTCACGATTAGAACGGGAATAGACATTGCGATAATTGTCTGTTGCTACATCAAGGAGTTCAGAGTAAGTGCCAACGGCAAGTGCCATTTCTTTGTTTATGCCATTAACCCATGATGTCATAGGAGCTTCTGAGGCGAGGAAGTCATCTGCTGATGTCTCTGGAGATTTTGGTTCGCACGCTACAAGCGATGCAAAGCCAAGTATGACGACTGATATAACTATAATATAATGTTTCATTTGATTTACTCCTGATATTTAGAAATTCAATTTTACTGACCCGACAAACTGGCGAGGGCTTGTGTAAGAACCATAGACAATGCCGCCAACGGACGCTCCACCATATGTAGAAGCATCAGAGAGGCACGCTTCCGGATCGACCTCTGCATTAGTAAATGCCAACAGATTGTAACAGGTAAACCCGACAGTTATCCCTTTCACGAATTTGTCAAGATGGAACTCATAAGATGCGCCAATGGTACGAACCTTGAGATAGTCCGCCTTCTCAACGAAGCAACTCGTAAATTTCGTCCACACTTCCTTATGGGTCTTACCTTCCGGCACCCAACTCTCATCCACGCAAGGGTCAGATGCACCATAACGCCAGCGGAAATGACGGTCAAGTTCATACACATAACCACCTAACTGATAATCAGCATTGGCATAAAAAGAGAAACCTTTGTAATCAACATTCAAGGACAACGAGCCATAAACATCCGGCAAAGTAGAGCCAAGGTCAGCAAGGGCTTCCGTATGGCTGTAAGAGCCATCCTCATTGAACATCGCTTTGTTTCCACGCAAATAACCTATAGACTTACCTTCTTCTACGACATTTTGTATCAAAGCCTCATTGGCAAATGTACCAATGCCGAACGCCGTCTCTCCACCAGTGGAAAGCACCTTGTTGGAAAGGGTATTGAGAGACGCCTGAAAACGGGCATGCCAGTTCTTTGTCTGAAGAAAATCAGAAGCGACCATGAATTCAAAGCCACTGTTACGTATCTCGCCTATATTTGCAAGATATGTTGATGACTGTCCTGTTGAAGGTGCTGTATGGACAGAAAAGAGGGCATCACGTGTAATGGCATTATAGAAAGCCATACCGAACTGCAGATAACCATTCGCCCATTGGCTATTAAAGCCTAACTCTAAAGAATGTTTTTTCTCTGGTCTTAGATTTGCATTGCCATACTGTCCGTATTCCGCCGTTGTGCCACCGAGATACTGATTGAACGCGACCGTCTTCTGATAGGCAAAGGCAGGAGGATAATTACCGGCAGCACCATAATTTGCATAGAAGCGGAAAGAGCCAAGTATGCCACCGTCTGTCAAGGATTCCATGAATTTTTCGGAACTAAGCATATATGATACACCGACCTTGGGATACCACTGCCATCCCACATTATCACCGAAACCAGTATTATAATCGCCACGAATGCCAAGGTCAAGATAGTATTTGTCAAGGAAACCGATATTCTCCTGAAGGTATGAACCATAGTTATATAATGAAGAATGGTTATTATCCTCGTATGTACGGTTCTGGCCGTCTATCTCTGTTGTACCATCGGCAACACCGACAGCCTGCTCGTAATACTGACGGTCATGATTGCTGAAATATTGGAAACCGACAGTCGTGACAGCACTAAACCAGTCATTGTGATAGTAATTATATTGCGCATTGACATCAAATGTGACACTTGCAAACTTGCGGTCATATACCGTAACATTACCCACAGCAGTAGGCCCGTTGTACTGAACCGCCTTTATCAGTTCATTGGTTACAATATTCTTTACTCCCTCATAACGATAGTCTATACCGAAAACACCTTTCACGACAAGATTTCGCATCGGTTCATATTTCAATTCATGGGACATCTGGAACCTGTTGATGTCGGACTTCTTGTTTTGTAACGACTCTGATGTATAGAGAAGTTCTCTAAACCTATCATAGGTCTCACCATCCATAGCATCAATGTCGCTGAGGAAAGAAGTCTTCACTCCCGCAGCATTGGTATAACTCATTGACGACGACGCTCCACACTCAGTCAGCCAAAGTCCGGAATAATATCCTTCATTGCCATTGCGACTGCGCTTATAATCGTTATGGACAAAGCCAAGAGAAGTACTATACGTCAGATTGTCCAACATATTGAGATGCGCACCAAAACGGATGTCAGACTTATAACTTTTGTTATTGTCGGCAATGACAATACCATCATTGATGCTTGCTGCGGCTCCAAGACTCCATCCGCCCATCTTTCCGCCGCCATCAAGCCCTATGCGGTAACGCTGTGTGGCACCAGCCTGATTAAGCAACTCCTTGGTACTCTTGTAATGATAAAATTGTGAATTAGCCTCTTCCCATCCAAGTTGGGCTTCTACCATACAGTTCAGTTTCCCATTACCGCCCTTCTTAGTAAAAATCTGTATCACTCCATTTGCAGCATCAGAGCCATAGAGCGTTGTAGCAGCTCCACCGCTAACATATTCTACCCTCTCTATGTTCTCCATCGGAATATCTGACAATGAGCCAGAGGCAGAAGCTGCACGTATGCCCTGCTCATTGAGTTTCTGTGACAGACTGGTTGCCGTGTTGTTGTTATCCATTCGGACACCGTCAACATATATAACGGGGGTGGAATTAATCTGAACACTTGAAATTCCACGGCTTCTCACCATGGAAGCCGCTCCCGGCTGACCATTAGAAAGGTTTATTTGCATATTGGGCACAGCAGTCTGCAGCATATTGTCAAGACGGTCAGTATTCAGTTTCCCAATATCTTGAGCCTTGATGGTTGACACATTACTTGAAAGTCTGCGCCTCTGTATGGCACCACCCTGACCGGTTACCACAACCTCGTCAAGTTCTTTGCTCCATCGGGCCGAATCAAGGAAGGCATCCAACAGTGCAGTCTCTGCAGTGTATTTGTCAAGCGCTTCCGTGGCATTGTTACCCTTATTTTCTGCCACAGCATTAACAGACACCGCCACAAATAACGATGCCAAGAAGATTTTCTTCTTCATTAGTTGTAAAAAAAAGTGAAATAACACGCGCTGCGGATTTACTATGCAGCGTCAGCAATTTCTTGTGAATAAAATGATAAATAAATAAAATTGATTTATCAGTGTACCACTTGAAATTTCCAAGTCAAACGGACCTTCGGCTATCGCATGTTGGAAGAGTGATTACACCTAGGCGGATATGCGTATATCTCGTCCGATGTTTTTAAAAGTATGCTCTTTTTACGGGTGCAAAGGTACGGTTTTCCCATTAAACCTGCAACATTTTATCACGAAAATTGCAAAAACTCAGTCATTTTCATTGTTATTACAATAAAAAGCAGTATCTTTGCACGACATATTGGAATATCAGATAGTCTGACATAAGTTCTGTCAAAAACACGATGAGTACGATTTCAGAAAACGCAGACAATACCTTTAATGGCTAATCGTTATGCTTTCACATCGTAACCGCTATACTTTTGTAATAAGATATTTCGTTTTTGTTCCTCCATTGCTGGGAATCCAACTTGATTAGTAACAACTACGACATAAAAAACTGAAGACAAAACTGATAGCAAAGAACCTAAAGACTAACTGCCTATCCTTGAAAATACTACAAAACAACAAAATAAATCCAAATGGAAAAGAAACTTCTTCTTGGTGATGAAGCCATTGCCCTCGGTGCGATACACGCGGGTATCAGCGGTGTATATGCTTACCCAGGTACTCCATCAACAGAGATTACAGAGTTTATTCAAGTTAATGCACTAGCAAAAGAACGTGGTGTACATTCACGCTGGTGTACGAATGAGAAGACAGCCATGGAGGCTGCTCTCGGAATGTCCTATACAGGAAAGCGTGCGCTGGTATGCATGAAACACGTAGGAATGAATGTTTGTGCCGATGCATTTATCAACAGTGCAATAACTGGCGTACAGGGAGGACTGGTGGTGCTTGCTGCTGACGATCCGTCCATGCACTCAAGCCAGAACGAACAGGATTCACGCTTTTACGGAAAATTTGCCCTTATCCCGGTTTTTGAGCCATCAACCCAACAGGAAGCGTATGACATGATGAGTGTCGCTTTTGATTTCTCTGAGGCTATAAAGGAACCTATAATGCTCCGCGTGGTCACACGCCTTGCACATTCACGCGCAGGTGTAACGATTAAGGAAGCGCGAAAAGAAAACGGAATAAATATCTCTACAGACGCATGGGTTCTGTTGCCAGGCATAGCACGCATGAAATATAATGCTCTAATTGGCAAGCAAGACTCTATGCTGATGGCGAGCAATACTTCAGAATTCAACAAAAGTGAATATTCCGATTATGAAAACAAGGCCGAAAAGACTGGTATTATCGCCTGCGGAATTGGTTATAATTATGTCAAGGAGGCCCTTGCACAACTCCCTGCAGAAAAACAGGCTCTATATAATATAGAAAAGGTGTCACAATATCCTTTGCCCAAGCAACGCATACAGATGCTTGCAAAAGAGAGTGGGAAACTGCTCGTGGTTGAGGACGGACAGCCTGTTGTAGAAGAAGATGTAAAGGCTATACTCGGTACCGGATATATAGTAACGGGTCGTTTGACTGGCACTTTGCCAAGAACTGGCGAATTGACACCAGACTGTGTGGCAGCTGCTCTCGGTGTGGATGCCCCTCATACGCTTGCTCCGGCAAAGAACCTTGCCGGCCGACCACCACAGTTATGCCAAGGTTGTGGACACCGCGATGTATATGCAGCCTTGAACAAAGTAGCAGAAGAATATCCAGACCACCGTATATTCGGTGACATCGGTTGCTACACACTCGGTGCTCTGCCTCCATACAAGGCCCTTTCAAGTTGTGTCGATATGGGTGCGTCCATTACAATGGCCAAAGGTGCTGCCGATGCAGGCCTGTTCCCCGCCATAGCTGTTATAGGAGACTCTACTTTCACGCATTCCGGCATGACAGGTTTGCTTGATGCAGTAAACGACAAGTCCAATATCACTGTTATCATTTCAGACAACCTTACTACGGGCATGACCGGAGGACAGGACTCTGCGGGAACAAACAAATTTGAGGCGATTTGTCTTGGCCTTGGCGTAGAGCCTGAACATGTACGCGTTGTTGTTCCTCTGCCCAAGAACATGGAAGAGATTACTCGCACTATCAAAGAGGAGATAGAATACAACGGTGTTTCTGTTATCATTCCACGTCGCGAGTGTATCCAGACGGCTGCACGCCACGCACGAGAAAAAGCGAAAGCGAAGAAATAAACCCATCACTATGATGGCGTTATACATCGTTAACAACAATACACATTATTAATATTAATAAAAGACCTACTTTGGTTTCCCTTCTTTTCAAGAGAAACGGTATGGGTTTTCGATTATGAAAAAAGATATAATACTGTGCGGTGTAGGAGGTCAAGGAATCCTATCAGTCGCAACAATAATAGGCGAGGCGGCCACACATGCAGACATCAACCTGAAGCAGGCGGAAGTACATGGCATGAGCCAACGTGGAGGTGACGTGCAATCCAATCTACGCCTTTCCACAGAAACCATTTACAGTGACCTTATACAAAAAGGCAGTGCAGACGTCATTATTTCAATGGAGCCAATGGAGGCTTTGCGCTATGTGCCATACCTTGCAAAGGATGGCGTGATAGTTACAAGTAACAAACCATTTGTAAATATACCGAACTATCCTGAGGAGCAAGCTATATTCGATGAATTGGATGCCCTGCCCAACAACGTAATACGACTTGACATCGAAGCTGTAGCAAAGGATGCAGGCTCGGCACGTTCTGCTAATGTAGTACTGCTTGGAATGGCTGCTAAATATATAGGAATAGTATCATCAGAAGCACTCCGCAATGCAGTTTCTAAAATCTTTGCCCGTAAAGGTGAAAAAATAGTGGAAGCTAACCTCAAGGCTTTTGATATGGGAGCCGCTGCGAAATAAAAAAAAGGAATCATGTATAGAAGACCATTACCTGATTGGAAATCAGAATACCTTGACCAGGAACTTGAGACAATGTCAAGGGAACAGATTGAATCTCTACAAGTGGAGAGATTGAAATCTACAATAGAACGTTGCATGAACAACCCGGTGTACAAACAACGTCTTGAAGAGGCCGGGGTGACATCAGAAAGCATAAAGACTGTTGATGACATACGTCGCATTCCTTTTACAACAAAACAGGATTTACGCGACACCTATCCTTTTGGACTTGCGTCTGTTCCACTGACAGAATGTGTACGTCTACACTCCTCTTCTGGAACCACAGGTAATCCGACCGTTATTCTACATACACAAAAAGACCTTGACGAATGGGCTAATCAGGTAGCACGTAACCTTTGGATGGTAGGTCTGCGCCCTGATGATATTTTCCAGAACTCTTCCGGCTACGGTATGTTCACTGGTGGCTTAGGATTCCAGTACGGTGCAGAACGTTTGGGTATGCTTACGATTCCTGCTGCTGCTGGCAATTCATTACGTCAGATAAAGTTCATGAAAGATTTCGGAACGACTGCTGTTCATGCTGTTCCATCTTACGTGACCCGTCTCTATGAAGTTATGCAGGAACAAGGAATAGACCCTCGCAAAGATACGAAGTTAAAGGTCCTTGCCATTGGTGCTGAACCTCATTCGGAAGAACAACGCAAACGTATCGAAGGCATGCTGGGTGTAAAGGCTTACAACTCTTTCGGTATGTCGGAGATGTGCGGTCCTGGTGTAGGCTTTGAATGTAAGGAACAGAATGGGTTGCATTTTTGGGAAGATTATTATATTGTCGAAATTGTTAATCCTGAAACATTAGAACCTGTACCGGACGGAGAGATTGGAGAACTTGTACTTACTTCAATTAACCGTGAGGCTATGCCACTGTTGCGCTATCGCACCCGTGATCTTACAAGAGTTCTTGGCCGTAGTTGTCCATGCGGACGTAACCACGTTCGTCTCGACCGAATGAAAGGGCGTTCTGATGATATGATGGTGTTGCGTGGGGTAAATATTTTCCCTATCCAAATTGAAAAAATTCTTATGCAATATAAGGAATTGGCAAACAACTATCTAATAACATTGACAACTGATGCGAATAATGACAACATGACAGTAGAAGTAGAACTGGAAGAACTCTTTACTGATGAATTCCAGCGTCTTACTGCTCTTCAGAAATCAATTACACGAGCATTGAAAGATGAAATTCTGCTTACCCCAATAGTAAAACTTGTACCCAAGGGGTCACTGCCAGTCAGTGAAGGCAAAGCTGTCAGAGTTATTGACAAAAGAACTGTTTATAAATAGAACATGTTAAGATGTCGGATTGTTGAGTCATAGAAGATATTCCAGAACTCAACAATCCGACTATTACACATACATATAAAATAATAACGAAACAACCATACAGCAATGACTATCAAACAACTTTCAATATTCATAGAAAACCAAAGTGGTGCCCTTCTTCGCGTTTTGAAAATGCTACGCGACAATGGTATCAGTATTATTGTCAGTACCCTTGGTGACACCGACGGTTTTGGTATCTACCGCATCATCTGCAACGATGCAGAAAAAGCATTCAAAGTATTGCGCGAGAAACATATCAACGCTACTATCACCAATGTATATGCTATACGCCTTGCTGATAACAAGGTAGGGGCAGCAGCGGAAGTGGTAGAAAAAATGACAGAAGTAGGTATCACCGTCAAGTATATGTACTCTTTTCTTTATTCCGGAAACGGAATCGTTGTTCTCCGCACAGACAACAATGACAAGGCTGGAGAGGTTATTATGCTGAAGAAACTGGAATATCTTACAGAAGAGGACCTTGCAAAACAAGGATAACAGACACACATTTGTAAAACTTTCATGCAATGAAGCAAACCTTCACACTTATTGCTGTAATGATTATCGCAGCAACAATGGCTAAGGCTGAAACAGAAACAACTATATCGGATAGTGGTAACACGGATCAAGCCATTTTAGAAGAACACAATACACTTGTCGACATACCGACAGAAACGAGTACCAAAGATGTAAAGTATTGGGCTAACACCGTTGCTTCGCGCCTTAAAGTAACTGGTTATGCACAAGCTGGATACACCGCAACATTTTCCGAATCAGGAAAGAACGACAACACTTTCGAAATGAAACGTGTCATACTGATGGCTGGGGCAGAGATAACGCCACAATTCTATGCTTTCTTCATGCATGAATTCAAGAATAATTCCACACAGGAATATTACATGGAATACCGTCCATGTAAAGCATTCAACCTGCGACTCGGTCAATCGAAGATAGAACTGTCAATCGAAAATCCGATGTCACCCACAGTACTTGAAAGCATAGGTCCAATGGCACAAGGCGTATCATGGCTTTGCGGTGGAGATCCACTTATAAGTAATGGCTGTGGACGAGATTTGGGATTGATGGCTTATGGTAACCTATTCAACAATCAATTGCGCTATGTTGTAGAAGTTGTCAACGGAAGCCAGATTAACACTTCCGACAAGAATAACCAGAAAAACATTATAGCCAAATTAGAATACATGCCCGTACAAAATCTACGGATATCAGTTTCAGGACAGAAAGGCTATGGCTATGCTATAAATAAATCAGATTACAATACAACCGTTGCCATAAATGAGACTTATCGCCAAAACCGTTATGCTTTCGGATTAGAGTGGAAATCCAAAAAGACCGGTACGGATTATTATAAAAACCGTTGTGCCATGATACGTACCGAGATGCTCGGTGGCAAAGATGGCAACTGTAACAGTTTCGGAACATACATATCTTCTGCTGTCCCCGTGTATAAATGCCTTGACATTGTTGCCATGGCTGATTATATGAATTACAACACAAACGACAAAATACAGAAAATGAACTTGATGGCCGGTGTGCAATACTGGATATTCAGGAAATGCCGTTTACAAGCACAATACACTTACTGTATTAAGAGCGATGCGATGAAAAAGATACAAGGCGACAACCAGAATATGTTTTTGGCACAACTTCAAGTAGCATTCTAATTTAGCAAACAGTGTACTAATATATTATTAGTGAGTTCGGAGTTATACATTTTAATTCCGAACATCCCATTTTTATCAAAAATGCCACCAGACAAACAACCAATCTAAATCCAATGTTAATAAAAATCATTCTCACATTAATATTTCTCAGCATCACAGTAGCAGTAGGAATATACTCCCGTAAACAGGCGCGCTCAGTAGACGGCTTCGTACTCGGCAGCCGATCTGTTGGCCCTTGGCTCACAGCCTTTGCCTATGGCACTTCATATTTCTCAGCGGTAGTCTTTGTTGGCTATGCCGGACAATTCGGATGGAAATATGGTATGTCAGCCTCATGGATTGGCATTGGCAATGCCATAATCGGATCTTTACTCGCATGGATAGTGCTTGGACGCAAGACAAAACTAATGACACAGCACATACAAAGTCGTACGATGCCTGACTTTTTCGGAACAAGATATTCTGACGAGAACTTACGTGTAGTGGCATCAGTCATAGCCTTTGTATTTCTAATACCATATACAGCCGGTGTATATATGGGTATTTCTAAACTCTTTGAAATGGGTTTTGGCATACCATATGAATATTGTGCAATAATCATGGCTTTTCTTACTGCCATATATGTTATTCTCGGCGGCTACAAAGCAACAGCAATAAACGATTTCATACAAGGTATAATAATGCTCTGTGGTATAACAACAGTTATAGCCGTCGTATTACAACAGCAAGGAGGTTTGACGGAGGCTTTTCACAAGATGTATGATGCCATGCCTACCGCACATGATATAGAAGACAAGTCCGGACTGTTTGCCAATTTCCAAAGTGGCGATTTCGCATCATGGTTTGGGCCGAATCCACTTAGCCTTCTTGGTGTAGTAATATTGACATCACTCGGAACATGGGGGCTTCCGCAAATGGTTGGCAAATTTTATTCCATCACTGATGAATCAGCAATCAAGCGTGGTACGATAATATCTACAATCTTTGCGCTAATTGTTTCTGGTGGATGCTATTTTCTTGGAAGTTTCGGCCGTCTGTTTGCAGAACCAGCTTTCAATCCTATCAAAAACGCATATGCTTATGACAGTATTGTACCTTCCATGCTTGAAACCTTACCAGATATACTCATAGCCTTAGTCGTACTTCTGGTACTATCCGCATCAATGTCAACACTAGCTTCCCTTGTCTTAACATCATCATCAACAATGACCCTTGACATTATTTACCGCGATAAGAAAGCACTTGACGGGGAAGTAGAAGATGGTGAAATTGACGATCTGGTAGCAGAGAAGATTGAACGTCGCAAAGTTATTGTCATGCGTATTCTAATAGTCTTCTTCGTAGTTCTATCATTGATGATAGCACTCAACCCTCCACAGTTCATCGCACAATTAATGGGTATATCATGGGGTGCTTTGGCAGGTGCATTTCTTGCACCTTTCATGCTCGGTCTCTATTGGAAGGGTGTCACCCGTACAGCCGTATGGGCTTGCTTTATATGGGGTGTAGGTCTCACCTTGGTAAACATGATGATGGGCAATTCTATCCTCAATCCAATTGACTGCGGAGCCGTAGCCATGATTGGAGGCTTCATCGTTGTCTTCTTCGTCAGTCTATTCACGCCTAAGATGCAAAAAGAAACCGTAGATAACATATTCAAATGTTACGATAAAAATTGAATAACGCAATATAATAAAAATGTCTTCACTAAAAGAATTATTAAACACAGGAGATCATTTTGCAAACGCTTGCGGCATGAGAATAACAGCCATACGTAAAGGATATGCTTCCGCAGAAGTGACCGTAGAAGAGCGTCACCTCAATGCTGCTGGCATTTGTCAAGGTGGAGTATACTTCACACTCGCCGACCTTGCCTTTGCTGCTGTAATGAATTCACATGGCCCGGTAACCATAGGTATACAAAACAGTATCACCTACCTTCAATCTGCACATAAAGGTGACCGACTGATAGCAGAATCGGAAGAACTTTTCAACCATCACCGCCTGCCTTTCTGTGAAACAAAGATTAAAAATCAAAATGGTGACCTACTTTGCATCGTCACTGGTTCCGCATACAGGAAAAAAGAAAATTTCACCTTTGACGGTCTGGAATAGTCCCAAATACCACAACAACCAATAAACAAAACTATGATTCTCAATCGAGCAATGGAATGTATGGATCGCGAATCCATGCGTAGATTACAGACAGAACGTCTTATAAAGACCGTAAATATCTGTTATGACAAAGTTCCTTTTTATCGCAAAAAGATGGACAAAATGGGTATAAAGCCACGAAACATCAAGTCCATAGATGACATACACCGCCTGCCTTTCACGACGAAACATGATCTTCGCGATGAATATCCTTTCGGATTACAAGCCGTACCACAGAGTGAGGTAGTACGCATACATGCATCTTCCGGTACAACAGGAAAACCTGTTGTCGGCACATACACAAAAAACGACCTTGCTATGTGGGCAGAAGGCGCAGCACGTGTATTCTCCGCTGGCGGTGTTACTAAAGGTGACATCGTCCAAGTCAGTTATGGCTATGGACTATTCACAGGTGGTTTAGGTGCTCACGATGCAGCAGGTGCACTTGGTGCTGTACAGTTACCGACATCCGCCGGTAACTCCGAAAAGCAAATAATGCTTATGAAAGATTTCGGGTCCAATGTCCTTGCCTGTACGCCATCCTATGCCCTCCATCTTGCAGAGGTTATAGAAAAGAGCGACAGTGTGAGCAAAGACAATCTCAAGTTACGTATAGGCTTCTTCGGTGCAGAGCCTTGGACAGAAGGTATGCGTAAAGAACTTGAAGAAAGACTTGGCATAAAAGCCTATGACATCTATGGCCTTACCGAAATGTGTGGACCTGGTGTTGGTGGAGAATGCGAACACCAGAACGGTACACACCTATGGGAAGACATGTTCTTCCCTGAAATCATCAACCCTGATACCCTTGAGCCATGCGAGCCAGGAGAATTCGGAGAACTTGTATTCACGTCTCTGTGTAAAGAGGCTATGCCTATTCTACGTTACCGTACACGTGACCTTACTCGCCTTATATATGACAAATGCGAATGCGGACGTACCGCTGTACGTATGGATCGTATCCTCGGCCGTTCGGACGACATGATGATTGTCCGTGGTGTAAATGTTTTCCCAAGCCAGATAGAAGCCTGCCTTACAGAATTCCCAGCCTTTACGCCACAGTATTTCATTACAGTGGATCGCAAGAACAACGAAGACACCTTCGACCTTGACGTCGAGTTACGTTCAGAGTTCTTCTCACCCAATCCAGCCAAGCAGATGCCACACATCAAACCTCTCTATGACCGCATAGTCTCCATGGTTGGCATAAAGCCTAATATCCATATCAAGGAACCAGGAGCCATTGCCCGTTCCATAGGCAAGGCAAAACACGTTAATGACAAACGAAATTTCAAAGGATAGATTTGTTATCCGGCTATCACTATACTATATCAAGAACTAAAGGCCATAGTGGGATAGCCGGTTGACCAAACAACTAAACAATGACAACTCCATTAGACTACAATACAGTCACTGAAGCCATAGAAGAGATGAGCCTCGGTGACTTCTCCAAAGCCACGATACGCGATATACAAAGCCTATCACGCACACTTGAAGAGAAGACAGGGCAACCTGTCATACACCTCGAAATGGGTGTACCCGGTCTGCAACCATCACAGATAGCACTAAATGCAGAACAAGAAGCTCTTGCCAAAGGTTGTGCCACAATCTATCCTCCCAACGGAGGAATACCAAGAATAAAGAACGCCGCCTCACAATTTGTGAAAGCGTTTATAGGTGTAGACATTGATTCACTATGCTGTATTCCCACCACAGGCTCCATGCAAGGTACATTTGCCGCTTTCACAGCATGGAAACATGCATATTCTTCCAGCAATGGCAAGAAGGGGGAACCGACAGTTCTGTTTATTTATCCAGGATTTCCTGTGCAAACAACACAGTGTGAGGTTATAGGACTCAAATACATTGGTCTTGACATACACGATTATCGTGGTACGGCACTCATAGAAAAACTTGAAACAATTGTTGCCACAAACAACATCTGTGGAATAGTATATTCCAATCCTAATAATCCTTCATGGGTATGTTTCAATGAAGAAGAATTGGAAGGAATAGGCCATTTGGCAACCAAACATGACTTCATTGTTCTTGAAGACCTGGCTTATTTCGCCATGGATTTCCGCCGCGACCTCTCCCACCCTTTCAAAGCGCCCTATCAAGCAACCGTTGCCAAATATACAGACAACTATATGCTGTCCGTATCAGGCTCAAAAGCATTCTCTTATGCAGGCCAACGTATAGGCGTTTGCTGCATAGGCAATAAACTCTACCACCGTATATATCCTGCTCTTCAACAGAAATTCGGTGTAGGCGAGTTCGGAAACTTCTTTGCCAACCGTCTGATGTACACTTTCTCCAGTGGCACCACCCACAGCGTACAACACGCCATGGCAGCACTAATGGAGGCAGCATGCAATGGTTCATACAATTTTCTCGACGATGTAAAGGTATATGGCCAGCGTGCAAAATTCTTGAAAGAGGTACTACTTGCCAATGGTTTTTACCTTGTATACGACAATGACATGGGTGCACCTCTTGCCGATGGTTTCTATTTTACCGTACAATATCCAGGTATGACAGACCTCCAACTGACACGTGAACTTATGTACTACGGCATTGCTGTATATCCACTTGACACTATGGGTTCCACGCAACAAGGTGTGCGCATCTGCACATCATTCTTTGCCGACACACAACACGACATGTTCCGCCAACGCATAGAAACATTCAAGGCGAATCACTGATTTCTTAAAATTACTAAAAGAATATTACACACGCCTCTTTGCAACTTGATTGCAAAAAACTTTTCGTAACTTTGCACTCATAATCAGACACACTGATGAAGAGAGTTGCAAATATAATCTTTCTGGTACTGTCCGTATTGCTTATACTGACAGTACCTTTTATTCCACATCACCACCATGAAAATGTGGAATGTGTGGTTATAGAACATTGTATCTCTAACACCACTACCCAGGAAGAGCATACGGAACATAATGAGAGAAATGGCTCTTGTAAGAGTACCTCATGTACCATCCATATACAATCACTGAAGGCACAATCATGCATCAATAAAGTACCAAGTGCATTTCAGTTTCTTTACACCCTACTCCCAACATTCGGAAAGATAAATTTATCTATATATCTGTGCGAGAATACTCTTATTGACAGATATATGAATTCATACCATTATGATGCTGGTAAGGGATTCAAATCATTAAGGGCACCACCTTGTTGTCGCTCTTAGCCAATTTTCACAAATTTCCTTGACAGGGAAACACCCCCAAGATGGAATAAACACATTTAGAGGCAGATTATATTCAGTTTATAAACCGGATATAATATTGTCCCACTGTCTATTCCTTTACTCCAAACAATACAACAACAACAATCTACAATATTCAAAAACATGAATACTAACGGTTATATTATAGCAATACTATCCATTGCTACCTTATTCTGTGTAAGTTGCAGTCCAACCAAGAACGAGAATACAAATAAGCACAAAGAAGAAAAACACGCCGACGAAATCATCTTCACACAAAAGCAGGCAGCCTCTGCAGACATGAAACTTGAAACCATCACGCCTGGTGATTTCATGAATGTTGTAAAAGTCGGTGGACAAATACAGTCAACATTAGGTGACGAACAGACCGTAGCAGCCACCGCAAGTGGAATAGTATCTTTCACTAACACCTCGATAACAGACGGAAGTACCATAAAGGCCGGACAATCCATTATCACCATCTCAGCAAAGAAACTACAGGATGGTGATCCTGCACTAAAAGCAAAAGCTGAATATGGAACAGCGGAACGAGAATATCGCCGTGCAGAGGTTCTCATTGCGGACAAGATAATATCAGCCAAAGAATTCGAGCAGGCACGTCTACGCTATGAAACTGCCAAAGCCACATATCAAGGACAGGCATCAAACATGACAGCCAAAGGAGTTCGTGTAACCTCACCGATAAACGGATACGTGAAAAACCGACTGGTAAAACAAGGGGACTATGTAAACGTAGGCGACCCTATCATTACCATCACACAAAACCACAGACTTCAACTACGTGCAGAGGTACCGGAGAACAGTTTCAAGTATCTGAAGAATGTAAGTAGTGCCAATTTCAAGACATCATACGATGAAAAAGTTTACAAACTGTCGGATTTGAATGGAAGACTGCTTTCTTACGGCAAGACATCAAACACAGGCTCGTTCTACATGCCAATAACGTTTGAGTTCGATAACATCGGTGAATTTATAGCAGGTTCATTTGCAGAAGTATATCTGCTTTTACAGCCCAAAAAGAATGTCATTTCCATACCTGTCAGTGCACTTACTGAAGAACAGGGTCTGTATTACGTCTATGTTCAGGTGAAAGGAGAAAAAGAGGCTTTCATAAAAAAAGAAGTAAAACCGGGAATGAACAATGGCGACAGAATTGAAATAACCAAAGGTCTGAACGCCCATGACATAGTAGTTGTCAAAGGTGCTTACCAATTAAAACTGGCAGCATCAGCAACATCCGTGCCTGAAGGACATAACCATTAAAAACTGCCATACACCCAAAGACAAAACAAACAGATATGCTAAATAAGATAATAAAATTCTCTCTGGATAACCGTCTAATAATTATAGTGGCATCAATGCTGCTTATACTTGGAGGCACTTATACAGCAAGAAACATGGAAGTTGATGTCTTTCCTGATCTCAACGCGCCAACCGTGGTAGTAATGACAGAAGCCCAGGGTATGGCACCCGAAGAAGTGGAGCGTCTGGTAACATTTCCTGTAGAGACAGCAGTCAACGGCGCAACTGATGTACGTCGTGTCAGATCGTCTTCCACTACGGGTTTCTCCATAGTATGGATAGAATTCAACTGGGGTACAGACATTTATAAAGCCCGCCAGATAGTTTCCGAAAAAATCGCAGCAGTTAAAGACGCCCTTCCCAAAAACGTCGGTACACCGACACTTGGTCCACAGTCTTCCATACTAGGTGAACTGATGTTAGTAGAACTAACTGCTGACAGCACTTCGATGCAGCAACTGCGCACCATTGCCGATTGGAATGTACGTCCACGCATATTGGCTACAGGCGGCGTAGCACAGGTCACAGTAATGGGTGGCGAGATAAAGGAATACCAAATATTGCTCAATCCTGACAAGATGAAGTATTATGGTGTAGGACTTAACGAAATCTATTCTGCCGTACAGAACATGAACCAGAATACAACTGGCGGTATTCTATACGAATATGGCAATGAATACATCATACGCGGTATGTTATCAACTGCCCAAATAGACAGACTATCAAAATCCGTCGTCAAAAGCATTGGCAATGTACCTGTATATCTTGATGCCGTTGCAGAAGTGAAGATAGGCAACCGTACACCAAAAATGGGGATGGCTTCATATAACGGCAGGCCATCCGTTGTGTTGACCATAACCAAACAACCGAACACAAGCACCCTGGAACTGACAAAGCAACTGGACAACACACTGGAAGAACTACAAAAAAACCTACCTCCGGATGTAAAGATGAATACAGAAGTGTACCGTCAGTCGCGCTTCATAGAGAGTTCTATAGGCAATGTACAGAAATCCCTGCTTGAGGGTGGAATCTTTGTTATCATCGTACTGTTCCTCTTCCTTATGAATGTACGCACCACTATCATCTCTCTCATTACCATCCCATTATCACTGCTTACCTCAATTCTTGCACTTGACATGATGGGACTGACCATCAACACCATGAGTCTTGGTGGCATGTGCATTGCCATAGGCTCTCTGGTAGATGATGCCATCGTTGACGTGGAGAATGTCTACAAACGGTTGCGTGAGAACAACAATATACCGAAAGGACAACGGCGAAAAACCCTGGAAGTCATCTATGACGCATCCCGTGAAGTACGAATGCCCATTCTAAATTCCACCCTCATCATAGTAGCCAGTTTCGTTCCACTCTTCTTCCTTTCCGGTATGGAGGGACGTATGCTTGCCCCTCTTGGCATAGCATTCATCGTTGCACTCGGTGCATCCACCATTGTGGCGCTCACCCTTACCCCAGTATTGTGCAGTTACCTGTTAGGCAAACAACAGGAAAAAGCAGAAAACATTGAGCAAGAACCATTCATTGCCCGCAAACTGAAAGCAATATATGCCACAACATTGCAATGGACCATTGCAAACAGCAGGTGGGTATTGGGCTTCACAGGTGCAGTTCTGGTCTGCACACTGATTATATTGTCCACACTCGGGCGCAGTTTCCTGCCGCCATTCAACGAAGGCTCGTTCACAATAAACCTCAGCACATTGCCGGGAATATCACTTGAGGAATCTGACAATATAGGAAGGAAAGCGGAAAAAGCCTTACTATCAATACCGGAGATAAAGGCTGTAGGACGCAAGACAGGACGCGCAGAACTGGACGAACACGCTTTGGGAGTCAACAACTCTGAAATAGAAGCACCATTCATACTCGAAGGGCGTTCAAAAGACGAAATTCTAAAGGATGTACGAAGCAAATTGCAGGATCTTCCCGGTGTAAATGTTGAAGTCGGCGCACCTATAACACACCGTATTGATGCCATGCTCTCCGGCACACGTGCAAACATAGCCATAAAGTTATTCGGTTCTGACCTCAACAAAATGTTTACCATCGGCAACCGGATAAAGGAGTCAATAGAAGACATTGACGGCATCGCCGACCTGAATGTAGAGCAACAGGTGGAGCGTCCACAGTTAAAGATAGAGCCCAAACGAGAAATGCTTGGGAAATACGGCATCACTTTACCGCAATTTGCTGAAATGCTGAACGTGATGCTTGCAGGAGTAACCGTATCGCAGGTTTATGAAGAAAACAAATCTTTTGACCTCACACTGAAAGTCAATGACGAAAGCCGTGCATCGGCTGACAGAATAAGAAACATGACAGTAGATGCCAACGGACAGAAAATTCCATTAGGCAACATCGCTACTATTACTTCATCATCAGGTCCAAACACCATAAATCACGAAAATGCAGCACGCAAGATTGTAATATCCGCCAACGTTACCGGACGTGACCTGTTGGGCGTAGTAAAGGATATACAGGAACATGTAGACACAGAGATACAGTTGCCAGAAGGTTACCACATTGAATATGGTGGACAGTTTGAAAGCGAGCGGGCAGCATCACAGACTCTCCTTATCACTTCCATTTTCTCGATAATGATAATTTTCCTGCTGCTGTTCAACCAGTTCCGCAATGTAAAACAATCAACCGTCATTCTACTCAATCTGCCTTTGGCATTAATAGGTGGCGTGGTTGTGATATGGATGACAGACGGTATAATCAGTATTCCGGCCATCATCGGTTTCATTTCCCTGTTCGGCATCGCCACACGCAACGGCATACTGCTAATATCCCGTTATAATGACTTACGTAGTAACGGAATGGCACTGACAGAAAGTATAATGCAAGGCTCTGCCGACCGTCTGAACCCTATTCTTATGACAGCATTAACCTCTGCACTCGCCCTTATTCCTATGGTAATAGGTGGTGACTTGCCCGGCAACGAGATACAAAGTCCTATGGCCAAAGTAATTCTTGGGGGAATATTTACATCAACATTGCTAAATGGGTTTATAATTCCAATAATGTACTTGAAAACAAATAAAAAACAATGAAGGGAACCATAATCATGATATTGGCAATATTTGCGGCTTGCCCGCTGTTTGCCCAAAGCGACATACAGGCTGTAATGACAGCCATTGAGCAGAATAACACGACTTTGAAAGCATTGCGGAAGACCTACGATGCAGAAAAGACCGGTAACAAGACCGGCATATATTTGGAAGACCCGGAAATCGGCTTCAATTACCTTTGGGGCAACCCGTCAGAAACAGGTAGCAGGCAAGATATCAGTGTTACCCAATCGTTCGATTTACCTACCATTTCCGGAAAAAAGAAAGATGTGGCTATACAAAAAAACGAAATGATTGAATGGCAATACAAAACGGACCGCATGAGTATTCTACTTGAAGCGAAACTGTATTTGCTTGATATTGTTTACTATAACGGGCTACTGCGTGAACTGGCCGTCAGGAAAGCCAATGCCTTATCTATCGTTTCCACACAGAAACAGAGAATGGACAAAGGCGAAGGTAATATCCTTGAATACAATAATGTGCGCATGACCCTTTCTTTAGTGGAAGCTGAAATGAAACGGGTGGAAACAGAACGAGATGCCATCAACGCACAACTGACCCGGCTCAACGGTGGCAACAGCATTACATTAAACAGTAGTGATTTTACCCCAATCTGTCTGCCAACGAACTTCAAAGAATGGTTCGACACATCAGCAAAGACCATACCTTTCCTTGCTTACGCAAGGAGCAATATATCGCTGAGTAAAAAGCAGTTATCAGCCACCATAGCAATGAGACTACCTACCTTTTCTCTTGGATATATGAGCGAGAACACAAAAGGACAACGATACCAAGGCGTTTCCTTAGGAATGTCACTTCCCTTATGGAGCAACAAAAATAAAGTCAAGCAGGCAAAAGAAGCAGTGGAAGCCGCGCAATATAGTGAGGAAGATGCCATACGTCAATACTACGGACAAATGGAAATACTATATCAACGCACAAAGGGATTACAGAAAACAACGGAGACATACAGGTCCTCTTTACAAAATTCCAATAACAGCCCACTACTGAAAACAGCCCTTGATGCAGGCGAAATCTCTATACTTGACTATCTTATGCAGGTCAGCATATATTATGATTCTATTGACAAAGCACTGGCAGCAGAACGTGACTATCAAAAGGCTTTTGCCGAACTGACAGCCTTCGATTTATAAAACCAAAAACAATTGTGCCCAAATTACATTGTAAAAGCACCCCAATCACACTGTAATAGCATTGCTTTTACAATGTGATTGGGGTGCTTTTACAATTATGGACTTACATAACCCACAGATCTATTTACACAACCACTATTGTAAACCAACTGCATGCTT
>CAZPNC010000016.1:0-37368 GCA_964587945.1 uncultured Prevotella sp.
ATCAACGACTTCAATAAAAGAATATTATAAAACTAATTTTGTCCACTTACTTACCTTTAATTATTGACGGGGCAAATTCAATACAAATGAAAAGAATACTTTACATCACCATCATGTCTCTTTTCTGCGCATTTATCCATGCGCAAACCCTCACCGTAACATCTTTTACACTTAACGAAACCGACCTTACGGCAAACCTTCAAGGCACCATGGTGCTTGACCAGAACGGAGACAAATGCGCCTTGATAAAGATAGTGACAACGGAGCAGGGCTTCACCTTTGACGTTGGCTCGCTGGGCATAGCAAAGACAGAGGCGAAGACAGGCGAGATATGGGTGTATGTGCCGAGGGGCGTAAGGAGGATAACACTCAACCACCAGACTTACGGGCGTATGGAGTTTCCTTTTTCTGTACCGATACAAGGTTCCAAGACATACGAGATGGTGCTGAAGGCGGACAAGCCTGTTGTGAGTGACGAGAAGCAACCGCTAACAATAAAGGTGGTGCCGGCATCGGCAATGCTTCTTGTTGACGATGCCATAGTGGAGACGGACAACGGCCGTGCCACAGTGGACCTGCAGGTGGGCAACCATTCATACAACATTGCAGCGAAGGGATACATAGGCCAATCGGGCACGGTGACGATAAAGCCGGGCAGTCCGGCGAAACTGATAATAGAACTTGACCACCACACAGAGGAGGCTACGGCGCTGGTGGCAAAGAAAGAAGAGGAAGAGGCAAAGCCCGCAGAACCTGTAACACCACAGGACAAGGTGGCAACGGTTGATGGAACGGGAGAGATGTTCACCCTTGGCAAGGTGCAGTTCCTTATGGTAAACGTGGACCACGGAGCATTTGACATCGGGGCGCACAGCAACCAGAAGCAGCCTATGATACAGGAGCGTCCTCTGCATGAGGTGACACTGACAAAGGATTTCGCAATAGGCGAGACGGAAGTGACGCAGGAACTGTGGAAAGAGATTATGGGCGAGAACAATTCATACGACCAAGGCAGCAAGGACCTGCCTGTGGAACAGGTGACATGGGGACAGTGCCAGACTTTCTGCAAGAAATTAAGCCAGCGTACAGGACGCACCTTCCGCCTGCCGACGAATGCGGAATGGGAGTTTGCAGCACGTGGGGGCAACAAGAGCAAGGGATTCATTTACTGTGGCAGCGACAACGCTGACGAGGTTGGATGGTATGACACCAATGCGGAGAACTCCACACACGAGGTGAAACAGAAGATGCCCAACGAACTCGGACTGTACGACATGAGCGGAAATGTGTGGGAATGGTGTCAGGACAACTTCGGCAGTTACCGCGCAGGCAAACAGACTGACCCTATAACAGAGACGACGGACAACAGACGCGTAATAAGGGGCGGGTGCATAATATACCCGTCCACCCACACACGTTCTTCTTTCAGAGTGTTTAACACGGAAGACGATTACAGCAACACTCTGGGACTGCGTGTGCTGATGGAAAGATAGTTGGTTATACACCTTATATATATAAAAGAAGCATTATGAAAAAGGACTTACTCATAGCAGCACTGGTGATGTTGCCTTGCATGACACAGGCACAGACCACACAAGACTCTTTCCAACAATTCCGCAAGGGCATGATGGAAGGGTACGGAAGTTTCCGCAAGTCCGTACTTGACGGATATGCCGGCTACCTTGACACTGTGTGGAAGGGGTACAAGGCATTCAAGGGCGAAGCAAGAGACGAGAAGCCGAAACCGGCAACGCCACCGGATGTGAAGACAACTCCGGCATTACCGCCAGAGGAAGACAAGCCGATAGTAACCGTACCGAAGGAAGAACCGCAGCCAACAGTTCCCGTTGCACCTGTTACACCGGTAAGGCCTACGGTTACGCCTGTACCTCAAACGCCTCAGAATGCAACGTTTCCATTTTATGGCACTACGCTGAAAGCGCCACAAGTGAAATGCGTAAGCATGGCATCGCTGAAATCTTCAGAGGTGGCGGCGGCTTGGCGGCAGTACGAACAGGCAGAGATAAAGAAAATGGCAGAGATGCTGAAGGGTAACGCACGCATGCTGGGACTTAACGACTGGTTTACGTATGAGATGGTCCGCGAATGTGTCAATACGCAATGCAAGGGCGAAAGTGCTGCCAGCCGTATCACGTTACAGCATTTTCTGCTTGCGAACATGGGCTTTGACGTGCGACTTGCTGACTGTGGCGGCGCACCTTGCCTGCTGTTTGCCACACAGCAGACAATATATGCCCACGGCTATCTCGTGATAAACGACAAGAAATATTACATATATCAGGATGACGGCACGGAGGCACCTGACGGCGGAAGTCTCTACACTTGCGAGTTGCCGCAGGATGCTGACCTTGGCAGTGCCATGGATATGCGCATAAACAATGTCACGAAAGCAATATCAGGCAACAAGCATCACTGCGAACTGGAATATGACGGTATCAATGTGGCAGCGGATGTTGACGTGCAGCAGATGGAGATGCTTAGACACTATCCGCAAATGGATGTACCAAACTATGCCATGTCTAACCTGTGTCCTTCATTAAGGAAAAGCGTATTGGAACAACTAAAGCCGCACATAACAGGTATGTCAACGGCTGCCGCCGCCAACAGGCTGCTGCATTTCGTACAGTATGCTTTTGCCTATGCCACAGACGGAGAGCAACATGGTTATGAGAAGGCTTATTTCTTTGAAGAGAATTTCTTTTACCCGAAGAACGATTGTGAAGACAGGGCCATATTCTACGCATATCTTGTGCATAACCTTCTTGGGCTGGACGTTCATCTGATACAGTTTCCCGGCCACGAGTGTACAGCGGTGAACTTCAATGAAAATGTAGAGGGCACAGGATATTTGTATGACGGCAAGCCTTTCGTTATATGCGACCCTACATACATAGGTGCATCCATAGGACAGTGTATGCCAGACTACCGCAATACAAAGCCGAAGGTGGAACAATGGTACTGAATCCATAAAGACGGGTTACACAAAAGACACTTAGAAGACCATAACAGACAAGCATCATAGACGGTTGGCACACCTTTTGTTTTTGACGGTTCTCGGATAAACCAAACAAACACTTAACAATCATAATCAAACTATGGCAAAAGGTAATATTGGCGTAACAACCGAAAACATTTTTCCAGTAATCAAAAAATTCCTTTATTCAGACCATGAGATATTCTTGCGCGAAATGGTCAGTAACGCTGTCGATGCGACACAGAAACTGAAGACTTTGGCGGAACAGGGAGATTTCAAAGGTGAAATAGGCGACACCAGCGTGTCTGTTAAACTTGACGCAGAGGCAGGCACTCTGACATTCTCCGACCACGGCATAGGAATGACGGAGGAAGAGATAGACCGCTATATAAACCAGATAGCATTCTCAGGAGTGACAGACTTCCTTGACAAATACAAGGATAACGCCAATGCCATCATTGGCCATTTCGGTCTTGGATTCTACTCTGCCTTCATGGTAGCCGACAAGGTTGACATCATCACAAAGTCTTATAAGGATGGTGCGCAGGCTGTGAAATGGACATGCGACGGAAGTCCGGAATATGACATTGAACCTGTGGAGAAGGAAGGACGTGGTTCTGACATAGTATTGCACATTTCTGATGATTGCAAAGAGTTCCTTGAAAAGGAGAAAATAACGCAGTTGCTGAACAAATACTGCAAGTTCATGGCGGTGAACATCGTATTCGGCAAAAAGCAGGAATGGAACAAAGATGAAAAGAAGATGGTGGAAACAGCGGAGGACAACATCATCAACAGCGTGGAACCGCTGTGGACAAAGCAGCCTTCTACGCTGAAAGACGAGGACTACAAGAACTTCTACCGCACGCTCTATCCTATGCAGGACGAGCCTATGTTCTGGATACATCTGAATGTGGACTTCCCTTTCCATCTTACGGGCATACTTTATTTCCCACGCGTACAGTCAAATATGGATTTGCAGCGTAACAAGATTCAACTGTACTGCAACCAGGTGTTTGTAACAGACCAGGTGGAGGGTATCGTTCCTGACTTCCTGACATTGCTGCATGGTGTGATAGACTCACCGGACATTCCTCTGAACGTAAGCCGCAGCTACCTGCAGAGCGACCAGAATGTAAAGAAAATAGCGACATATATCACCAAAAAGGTGGCTGACCGCCTAAACAACATATTCAAGAATGACCGTAAAGACTATGAAGAGAAGTGGGACTCTCTGAAAGTATTCATCAATTACGGCATGCTGACAGATGAATCTTTCTATGACCGCGCAAAGGACTTTGCACTGTTTAAGGACACAGAGGGAAAGTATTTCACATACGAAGAATACAAGACACTCATAAAAGACGGGCAGACTGACAAAGATGGCACACTTGTCTATCTGTATGCCAATGACAAGGACGAACAGTATACATACATTGAAGCGGCGAAGGCAAAAGGCTATTCCGTAATACTGTTTGACGGACAACTTGACATTCCTACCGTTTCCATGTTTGAGCAGAAGTTCGAGAAGAGCCGCTTTACACGTGTTGACGGAGACATAATAGAACGTCTTATACCGAAGGAGGATGCCAAGAATGTAGAACTGAGCAAGGAAGAGACAGACAAACTGACAGAATCTTTCAAGTCACAACTGCCCGAAACAGAAAAGACAAACATCAATGTCGAGATACAGGCACTCGGAGAGACTGCCGCACCTATCGTGTTCACGCAGAGTGAGTATATGCGACGCATGAAAGATATGTCGCGTTACCAGAGTGGCATGGGCTTCTACTCACAGATGCCAGACTCTTACAGCATGGTGCTGAACAGTGACAACTCTATCATCAAGGCTGTCATTGACGGCAGTGCCAAAACTGATACGGTGTCACAACTTATCGACCTTGCTTTACTGCAGAATGGTATGCTGAAGGGTGCTGCACTCGACAAATTCCTAAAAAGGTCAGTTGAACTGCTGAAATAGATTAATGACAACGGATTTTGTATAGTAATGCGGACTCGGAACCCATGAGATTATCTTACTTTGACAGTTCTGAACCCAAAAGACATACAACCGAAATCATAACCATACAGTCAAACAGAAAATTGTTTTACAAGTCTTACATAATAGCCCTGCTTTCCATACTACTTCCTTTTAACGAGGGGAGTGAATGGGGAGCAGGGGTTATCTGTGCACAAAGACACATAGTGTTCTCTGATAACATTGCATCATTACAAGTGGTGGCAGGAGTAAGGTGGCAAGATATGCCCATCATCAACCTCAAGGGTAATGAAGCATTGAACATAAGTTTTGACGACCTTTCACGCACATACCGTCGCTTTACTTACAGGATTACACACTTAGAGGCGGATTTCACGCCATCGGAAGGACTGTTCTCCAGTGACTATATTGCCGGATTTGACAGCGGACTGACTATTGATGACAGCAATGAGTCCATCAACACATTGCAGAACTACACGCACTACACACTGCAAATTCCGAACGACAGATGTAAGTTGACAATGAGCGGCAATTATCGTCTTGACATAACGGACGACAATGACAATGGCAATCTGATGGCAAGTGTGTTCTTCATGGTAAACGAAGCGACTGTAACAGTGAACCTGTCAACTACCGCAAACACAGACATAGACATAAGACACAGCCACCAGCAAGTGGAACTGAATGTGGACTATTCGCCTTTGAGAGCGATGGATGCAAGACGACAGGTTAAGGGTTACGTGCTGCAAAACGGACGATGGGACAATGCCCGTCTACTGCCAGAGGCACCACGCATATCACAGAACAGGCTGGAATGGATACACTGCCGTGACCTTATATTTGAAGCCGGCAATGAATATCATAAATTTGAAATCCTTGACATTCACCGCAACTCCATGAATGTAGAGAACAATGTGTGGGATGGAGAAACATGGCATACCATCTTATGGCCAGACTATAAACGGCCTTCATACGTTTATGACGAGACAGCTAAAGGTTCTTTTTATATAAGGAATAGTGATAACCGTGAAAATGACATAACTTCCGAATATGTTAATGTACACTTCCTACTTCAGAGTGAACCAATGACATACCGGCTGTTTGTAAACGGTACATGGACTAATGACAGATTCCTACCGCAATACGAAATGCACTATGACAAGGAAAGGAAGGCATACGAAGCCATTATACCTCTTAAATATGGATATTATTCTTACCAGTACCTTATGTTGAAAGACGGAGACATAATAGAAGGGGATGTGAGAGAAAATGAAGAGGTTGGTAAAAACACTACCCGACCAATGATTCCACCAACAGAAGGATCATTTTATGAAACGCAAAACAATTATAATGCCTTGATATACTATCGTGGCAACACTGACCGAGCCGACCGACTGGTTGGTATATATTAGAAATGATAACAACAGACATAAAAAACCACAATGGTTTGTGTCTTGCCTTCATCGGTAGGGACATGATATTGCATAATGACGGCAGTGCACTGGATTTCAATGATATAAAGAAACTACAGTCAACCATGCCAAGTGATGAACTTTTCGCAGAACCGGAATATGGAATCTGCGTTCTTGGAATACGATATAAGGATGCCAACGGCAATGAAACTGCCGGAAGGCTGTCATCTGATTATGCCATACGCTCCATAAGGCAATACAATACAGAGCATAATGAGGATATGGTAATCCGCATATCCCGTGCCAAAGGCCTACTGGAATGGATGCGCAACACGAAATACTGCGCCTGCTGCGGTGCACCACTGCGGCCTCATACCATACAGACAGCGCTTGAATGTCCAGACTGCAAAACAATAGTCTTCCCACGAATAGAACCTTGTATCATAGTACTTGTACGCAAAGGTGACAAGATGTTACTTGCACGTCACGTACAACGTAATCAGGATATCTATGCGTGTATAGCTGGTTTTATGGAAACGGGAGAAAATGCGGAGCAAGCCGTAAAACGTGAAATTATGGAAGAGACAGGACTGAATGTAAAGAATATACAATACTTCGGTTCACAAAGTTGGCCGTTCCCTACACAGATGATGATTGCATTCACAGCAGAATATGAAAGCGGCGAAATAAATATCCAGAAGAGCGAAATACAAGATGCCGCATGGTTCAGTAAAGACGAATGTCCGGCAACTCCGCAACCGGGTTCCATTGCCTATGAACTTATACATTCTTTCTAACGCATTATATTCTATTTGTCGTTTTTTATATTCTATTACGAAGAAAAACTTAATTGTTAGAAATAAAAATATTACCTTTGCAAATTATTAAATAAAGAACTAATGATTTATCTTGATAGAAATGAATTTAATTTCAAGCCTTCGCAGAAGGTTATTGATACAATAAAGAATTTTGACCCGGAAACACTTTGTTTCTACACACGCATATATGATGAAGGAAAAAAGAGTGTCGTTTCAGTAAGACTGAGCGAGATTTACGGCGTACCGGAACAACAGGTGCTTATAGGCTACGGCGGAGAGGACATACTGAAGAATACCGTTCATTATTATCTATCAACAGGTGGCAACAATACCATTATGATACCAGAATACTCATGGTGGTACTACAACCGCATTGCAGGTGAATGCGGAGGGACATTCGAGATGTACCCACTACATGAGACAGGTGACACTTTCGCATACGATGTGGACGAAGTAATAGAATACACAAACCGGATTCACCCCCGCATGCTACTACTCGCCTCCCCTAACAATCCTACAGGCAACAGCCTTACTTCAAAAGAAATAGGCCGAATAATGGGGAATATACCTGCTGATACCATGGTTCTTATTGATGAGGCTTATGCATCATTCATAACCTGCGACACTTCATACATTGCTCCACTTGTAAGTAAATACTCTAACCTTATAATATCGCGCACTCTATCTAAGTTCTACGGTTTGCCGGGCTTACGTATGGGATTCGGTTTCATAGGCAAAGGGCATGAGGGGTTCCTTAACTATGCAAACAAGTACTTGGGGTACAATCGTTTCAGCGAAAGTGTTGCCCTTGCAGCTCTTGATAGTGACGAGCACTACCGCAAAGTAGCGGATGACATGGAATGGGACCGTCAACTATTCAAGAAAGAACTTGGTGACCTTCCAGGTTTCAAGGTGTATAAAAGTGTGGCGAACTTCATACTTATCAAATATCCTGTTGCAATAAAAAAGACTTTACAAGAGGCTCTTGCTGAACAGGACTACAAGATAAAGTTCATGGGTGACAAAGGACTTGAGGACTGCCTACGCATCACACTCGGACAACCACAGCAGATTCAAATTGTGGTTGACACTATTAAAAAGGCTTATAATAAAATTAACGGTTAATAACCATAAAAGTTATGATTACATTATTGTATCTTCAAAAGAGATGATATAATATAATCATAACTTTTATACTATTATCATACATTAGATAATAATGAAAGCAATAATTCTTGCAGCTGGTATGGCTTCACGCCTACGCCCACTGACACTGAATACTCCTAAATGTCTGCTTAAAGTCGGCGAGCGATCTTTACTGCAACGTTCTTTAGACGCCTTGATACACAATGGAATCAATGAATTTGTAATTGTAACAGGGTATCTGCACGAAATGATAGAAAACTTTGTTGCAGAAAAGTATGGCAACAGCATAGACGTAAAATTCATACACAACACGATATTCGACTCTACTAATAACATCTATTCTCTTTGGCTTGCACGCCCAGAAGCAGACGATGAGGATTTCCTGTTGCTTGACAGTGATTTGCTCTATGACCCACAAATAATACAGATGGTTATTGCCTGCGAGAAAGAGAATATACTCACCCTTATAAAACATGACCTTGGGGAAGAGGAAATGAAGGTGGTGACAGACACTAACGGTGAGATAAAGGAGATAAGCAAAACCTGTAATCCTACAGTTGCAGAAGGCGAAAGTCTCGGCATAGAGAAAATCGGGAAATCTTATTCTATCGCTCTCTTTAAGGAATTGGAAGGGATGATGAATGAGGAACATCTTGAAAACAAATTCTATGAACTTGCTTTTGAACGTCTCATACCACAAGGACAGACATATAATGTGCTTGATGTTACTAAATTCTTTTCATGTGAACTCGATACCATAGAGGACTTTGAAAACGCGAAACAGAAGATACCAGCGGAATTGTATTAAAGACAAATAAAATGAATGAAAAAGTACAGAAAACACTAAAGTCATCCGAAACAGAAGATTGGCTTGATTATCGTGTAATACGCCCCCTTAGTTATCTATGGGCTTGTCTCTTTGCCCGTTTCGGAGTACATCCCAATACAGTAACCATACTGTCAATGATTATAGGTGCAAGCAGCTGCATTTTTTACGCACATGGTAGTTTATACTACGAAGGTACTTATGGACTTATGATGAATATCATTGCCATAATACTTCTTATGTGGGCGGATATCTATGATTGCACTGACGGCCAGCTGGCACGCATGACTGGCAAAAAGAGTCAGATGGGTAGAATTCTTGATGGTACGGCCGGCTTTGCATGGTTCATACCTATATATATTGCTTTGGTCTATCGTTTCTATTGTTATCACGACATTGAGTTTGGATGGTTGGGTATTGCTGACACCGAACAGAATGGGGTTATAGCTACAGTTGTTGTTTTGTGTCTTGCACTTTTCTCTGGATTCATAGGAATGGGTGGACAACAGCGTCTGGCAGACTATTACATACAAATACACTTATTCTTCTTAAAAGGAGAGAAGGGTAGCGAACTCGATAACTCTGTCAAGCAACAAGAAATCTACGACAATACGCCATGGAAGGGAAACCTTGTATGGAAGACATTTCTAAAATCATACGTAGGATATACGAAAAAACAAGAAAAGAAGACTCCAGAATTCCAACATCTTATGGCACAGATACAAGAGAAATATGGCAGTCTGGAAAATATGCCTGCAACCGTACGAAACGAGTTTCATAAACACTCAAAGGCACTTATGGGTTATAATGCTATGCTCACCTTCAATTTCCGTGCGGGAATGTTCTTCATTTTCTGTCTGGCAGATATACCAGCAGTCAATTTTCTCTTTGAGATAGTTGCCATGTCAATCCTGATGTGTTACATAAACCACCGTCATGAGTCTTTCTGCCGCCAGACTGCCCAATTATTGAAATAAACATATATGAAGTGGACGAAACAACATTTGAACAACCTGTTCTTCTTCTGTGGCATAGCAGCAGTAGCAATAATGCTGCTGACATTTGATGTCAGTTTCACAGAACTATGGCAACACCTATGCCGGGCAGGTTATTGGCTTGTGCCCATAATCGGTATATGGATTATAATCTACGCCATTAATGCCCTATCATGGCAGTGCATAATAAAATGTAAAACCAATGAAGATGAACATGTAAGTTTTTGGAGAATCTTCAAACTAACCATAACCGGCTATGCACTGAACTATGCTACACCTGTTGGCGGTCTTGGTGGTGAACCTTACCGCATCATTTCTCTATCAAAGGACATTGATAAACAGCACGCCACCTCATCTGTAATATTGTATGCCATGATGCATATATTCGCCCACTTTTGGTTATGGTTCTCCTCAATATTCATCTATCTTGCACTTGCACTGATAGGCGACCTTCCCCTAACCACAGCAATTATCATTGTACTCTGTTTGATTGGGGTTTTATGTCTCATTGCTTTCTATTTCTTTTCCAAGGGGTATCGCAATGGATTGGTAGTAAAAACCATCAGGCTGATAGGTAAAATACCAGGTTTAAGGAAATGGAGCATGCGGATGCTCAACAACCACGGTGATTCACTGCATAACATTGATACACAGATAGCAGCTCTACACCAGCAAGACAAGCGATATTTTTATTATAGTCTGATATTGGAATATCTCTCAAGAATTGTACAAAGCTTGGAGATAATGTTCATGCTCCTGCTATTCGGCATTGATTGCGGAGGCGGAATGTCTGGTATGCTACTTACATTCTTTCACTCCATATTAATCCTCGCCTTCACTACCCTATTTGCCAACCTCATAGGTTTTCTGCCAATGCAACTTGGTGTGCAGGAAGGTGGCTTTGTAATTTCCATAGCAGCCCTTGGTCTCTCGGCCGCCCTTGGTATTTTTGTGAGCATCATTTGCCGTGTAAGAGAAATAATATGGATTCTCATTGGTATCTTGCTGATGAAAACAGACAAGCAAACATAACAAAGCATCTGAACCTCCAACAGAATATAAACGAAGTCGTCATTAAGCGGTAACCGCATAATGACGACTTTATTATTCTATAATTTTTCATTCCAATTATCCAACAATTGTTTCCATTATCTATCAATATGGTACATCATTGGAAATAGTGCCACCCCCCAGAAGCGGATCATCGTCTGGTGAGAACGGCTGGTTCAATCCGGAACTGCGGATAGAACCACCGTCCTGTGTATTATCATAAGGATCCTGCTCGTCAGGATTGGCAAAACGCGTGTATTCACCCTTAAAGGACAGTGTTATGTCTTTGGTAGCACCTTTACGGTGCTTTGCTATACAGATAAGAGCCATACCCTTCAAACTGTTACCATTTGGATCTTCATAAATATGATAATACTCAGGACGATGGACAAAGAGTACCATATCGGCATCCTGCTCTATGGCACCAGACTCACGAAGATCGGACAATTGCGGACGTTTACCATCTTCTCCAGGACGCTGCTCTACAGCACGAGAAAGTTGCGAAAGGGCTATAATAGGTATATCAAGTTCCTTTGCAAGACCTTTCAAAGAACGTGAAATAGTAGAAACCTCTTCCTGACGACTATTGAACTTCATGCCATTGGCATTCATTAACTGCAGATAGTCTATCATTATTACCTTCACACCTTTTTCCCTAACCAGACGACGCGCCTTTGTGCGTAGTTCAAATACAGAAAGCCCCGGAGTATCATCTATATATAAGGGGGCTCCCATCAACTTACCAATGTTATTATCGAAGCGTGACCACTCATCTTGTGTCAACTGACCATTAAGAATCTTACTGCCTGGAACAGAACAGACATTGGAGATAAGACGATTTACAAGTTGCACATTATTCATCTCAAGAGAGAAGAATGCAACAGGATCATGTCCGTCTATAGCTATATTCTTTGCCAGAGAAAGAGCGAAAGAAGTTTTACCCATGGCAGGACGACCTGCAATGATAATGAGATCAGATGGCTGCCAACCGGATGTTACTTTATCAAACTCCGCATACCCTGTAGGAACGCCAGTAACACCGCCTGTGTTATTAGCCGCTTTCAATATAAGGTCACGGGCCTGAACAACAACAGGATCTATCTGCGTGTAATCCTGACGCATATTCTTCTGCGAAATTTCAAAGAGTGACCCTTCTGCCTCCTGCATCAGTTCATCTACATCCTGTGCCTCATCAAAGGCTTTTGTTTCGACATTAGAAGCATAAGATATGAGTTGGCGTGCCACATGTTTCTGTGCAAGTATATGGGAATGGTATACAATGTTTGCTGACGAAGCCACACTCTGTGTCAAATCAACGATGTATGTTGGAGCACCGACTTCATCATGTGTACCCTCACGCTTCAGCTCCTCACAGACTGTTACCATATCCACAGGCTGTTCTTTCATATTAAGTGCCTGTATAGCACGGTAGATCTTCTGATTTCTCGGATCATAGAAAGTCTCCGGATGCAGGAGTTCGGAAACTACGGAAAAAGCATCAGTATCAATCATCAATGCTCCGAGTACGACTTTTTCCACATCCAAAGATTGGGGTGGCATATGCCCAAGAGTGGTATCTATTCCAGGCTGAGCCTGACGTTTACTGGAAAATTTGTTATTTGATGGCATATATTTATATGATAAGTTACATATAACCTTTTTAAAAAGGATGTGATTTTAATAAAAGACGGCTTAAAAGCCTTGACCCACTAATTGATTAATATCTTGACAATTTTGCATTCTCTGTTTTCCGATATAGCTGTAGGAAAGGTTACCGGTTCATGATCAAAGATACCATATATAGTGCTACCACTACCAGACATTGCAGCATACACAGCACCAGAATCATACAGTGACTGCTTTATATCAGCAAGCTCAGGTAGTTTATGAAAAACACTTGTTTCAAAATCATTCACAAGGTTACCCCGCCATGCTTCTATAGGTTGCATGAGAATCTCCTTACAATTAACTGTTGGTCGACATGGTACAATACCTGCATAAGCCTCTTTTGTTGAAATGGCAACATTAGGTTTTATCAAAACAAGCCATTTACCGCAAAGAGCAGTCCACTTTTCTGTAAAAGGATGCAGTTGTCCACCAGTACCAGTAGCATACAAGGGTTGTAAATCTGAGACATCTGTTGTTACGAAGAAAGCGCAATCAGCTCCAAGGCATATGGCATACTCACGCATTTTGTCAATACTAAGTCCGAGCGAGAACTGTTCATTAAGCAGACGTATCATATATGTAGCATCACTGGATCCTCCGCCCATACCAGCTTGTGATGGTATACCTTTATGCAAATGGACATAGACGCGAGGCAAATCGAAATCCTGTGCAAGAAGATTATAAGCTTGCACTACAAGGTTTTTCTGCTCTTCACCCAAGTCTTTTGTTCCGGTAACCTTCAGACTACATGGTGTATCCACAGGGAAATCCGGTGACATTTCATACACTTCAAGTGCATCTGTCATAGGAACAGGAAAGAATACCGTTTCAATGTTATGGTATCCATCTTCTCTGCACCCAACGACATTAAGTCCGAGATTTATTTTTGCACAAGGGAATATTATCATGTTCTGTTAAAGATAAAATATTATGAAGCACAATAGTCATGAATTTCCTATAACATTCATTCTGGCTATCATGACTTTTTCGTTTATTATTATCAACCGTTCTCCCATTCCTTCAACCAAAGAGTGCTACAAGCATCACTTGGCATACGCCAGTCACCGCGTGGAGACAATGATACTGAGCCGACTTTAGGTCCATCAGGCAGACATGAACGCTTGAACTGTTGAGAGAAGAAACGACGAAGGAACACCCGCAACCATTTTTTTATAGTCTCATCATCATACTGATATTTTCCATTTCCACTAAAAGCGTGACAAGCAAGCATATGAATCTTTGACGGTCGGAAACCACATCGCAACATATAGTAAAGAAAAAAATCATGGAGGATATACGGTCCAACAAGGTCTTCTGTCTTTTGTGTGATATTACCCTGTACGTCAGCAGGAATTAGTTCTGGAGAAATCGGAGTATCAATGATATCAAGGAGGGTGGTACGGGAGTCAACATCCACACAAGTTTCTGCCACAAAATTAACAAGATAGCGTATCAAAGTCTTTGGTATAGAAACATTGACACCATACATCGACATATGGTCACCATTATATGTAGCCCATCCTAGCGCTAACTCTGAAAGGTCACCTGTACCTATTACCATACCATTATACTTGTTACTAAGATCCATCAGGATTTGAGTACGCTCTCGTGCCTGTCCATTCTCAAATGTAACATCATGCACATTAATGTCATGTCCAATATCCTCAAAATGTTGCATACATGACTTCTTTATGGATATTTCCTTGATAGTGACACCAAGTGACTGCATCAGACTCATAGCATTGGTATATGTCCTATCCGTTGTGCCAAAGCCGGGCATGGTAACACCGATTATACCAGTACGTGATAATTTCAGTTTATCGAAAGTCTTTATGCACACAAGTAAGGCCAAAGTGGAGTCAAGTCCTCCACTAATTCCTATTACAACCGTTCTACAATCCGTATGTACCAAACGCTTTGCAAGGCCGGCTATCTGTATATTGAAAATCTCTTCACAAGCAACCTTCATATCCTCCATATCAGGTATGAACGGCGTAGGATTAACATGGCGCATAAGAGTAAAATCATCGGGCGAAATAGAGTGACAATCAATGAAACGTACATCATGCTGCCATCCCTGTCTCTGTGCATTTACAAAAGTTGTATTGTTACGACGCTCCGCACGTAATTTCTCATAATCTATCTGAGATATGACAATCTGATGGTCAAAAGAGAAACGTTCACTCTCCGCTATACTATGTCCATTCTCATATATAAGGGCATTTCCACCATATACAACATCCTGTGTACTTTCACCAAAACCACTGCTGGAATAAACATATCCGCTCATAGTGCGAGCACTCTGCTGAGAGAGTAACTGTTGAAGATATGAATGCTTACCTATAAGTTCATCAGAAGCGGAAAGATTGAAGATTATGTCTGCACCTGCAAGGGTGAGATGTGTTGATGGAGGTTCCGGCGCCCATACATCCTCACACAATTCGACGCCGAAAGTCGCACCTGTATATGTACGGAATATTGTCGGCTGCGGTGTGACAAGGGTCTTGCTACCGGCATATATAATATCCGTGGGATGTAAGTCCTGCGAAGAAGCGAACCATCTTTTTTCGTAAAATTCACTATAGTTTGGTAGATATGTCTTTGGAATAATCGCAAGTATTTCCCCTTTCTGGATTACAATGGCACAATTCAACAGAATCATACCTACCTGTACAGGTGCACCGATTATGGTAATTATATCCAACTGTCTCGTGAAATCAAGCAACATAAGAACAGACTGTTCCGCCACATCCAACAGCAATTGCTGACGAAAAAGGTCCTGACAAGTATAACCCGTTATGGAAAGTTCCGGAAAAACTATGATTTCTACGCCCTGCCCTTCGGCACGCGCAATCATCTGCTCCGTGTCCTGAAGGTTAAACTGACAATCACCTACCTTCACACTCGGAATGGCTGATGCCACTTTTATATATCCATAATTCATCATTGTCAATAAATAGTTTATGGGTTAATCATTAGGAATCAGAAGCGAAGAATCGCCATAACTAAGGAAACGGAAATCATTTTTAAGTGCATAATCATACACTTTATGCCAATCCTCGCCAATAAAAGCACTAACAAGAAGCAACAGTGTGGACTGCGGCTGGTGGAAGTTTGTTATCAACATCTTCACTATATGGTATTTATATCCTGGTGCAATTATGATTTTTGTAGAAGAATGCAGTGTTGTCAATTCATTTTTATCCAACCAATCCAATATACATTGTAACGCATCTGTCGCAGGTATTTCACAAGGAACATCGTATGGTTCCCATTGGTCTATACACAACTGTTCTTCTGTCAGCATAGGTTTCCGATACAGACGACAACCTATATAGTAAAGACTTTCAAGTGTCCTTACACTTGTCGTTCCTACAGCTATTGCTTTCCCATCATGAGCGATAAGACGTTCTATCGTATTCCGCTTCACTGATATATATTCCTGATGCATTTCATGTCCCTCTATGCGTTCAGACTTGACTGGTTTGAAAGTACCTGCACCTACATGCAATGTCACCTCCTCACGCTCTATTCCATGAGCATCAATATCTTGCAGCACTGCATCAGTGAAATGAAGTCCTGCCGTTGGTGCAGCGACCGATCCTTTTACACGAGAATACACTGTCTGGTATGTCACTTTATCACTTTCCTCCGTCTCTCTGTTAAGATAAGGTGGTATCGGCAATTCTCCAACCGATTCAAGTATATCAGCAAAAGCCACATCATCCCTATCCCATTCAAAATCCACTACATGGCCTGTATGCTCCTCCTCACCAAGAGTTACAGACAGAGTTATATCTTGTCCGCAAATATTAATTATGCGACTCAATTTAACTTTACTCCCAGAAAGGCCATCTGTAGAATGTGAAGAACGCCATTTCTTCAAGTTACCTATCATACACACCCAAGCGCAGTGACGACGCATTTGGAAAATCTGTTCATAGTCACGTGGCATAGACGGTTCAAGAAGAAACACCTCTATCAATGCACCTGTCGTTTTCCGGAAATGTAGACGTGCCTGTATTACCTTCGTATTGTTATATACCATCAATGAGCCCTTAGGCAGATAGCCGACAATATTCTTGAAGATATTATGACTTACCGCACCCTTATTGTATATAAGTAGCTTACTCTCATCACGTCTTGCCATTGGAAACTTTGCTATACGACCATCTGGCAAAGGGTAATTAAACTCCTGTATCTGTATATTTTTTGGATTGTTCACTGTCGTTTATATTTAACTATTAGGAATCAAGGCATATGCCACTGTCATTACAAATACAGAGATTACAGCATCTACATCCAATTGTGAATATCCGCTCTTTGTATATTGTGATGAAACGAAATGAGATGAGGAAATGCTTCTGGATACTCTTCTATAGAAGAAAAAAGCCACTAGGCCGGCAAAGATGCCCCACAATATTCCACATATAATATCAGTCAGATAATGCTGTCCGAGATAAAGACGTGTCCAACAGTTTGTCAGCGACCACACAAACATCACTATGGCAAGTGCCCGACTTTTAACCAATAAAGAAAAAAACACTGTCAACGCCATGGTATTGGCAGCATGTGATGAAAAGAAGCTGTAATCCTTACTATGCATATCTTCCGCTATTTGTGCAAGGTACATCACTTCAGGAGTATTACACGGGCGTAGTCTTTCCACCCAGGGCTTCACCACAACATTAGCCATAAGTGAAGCAATGGCGACACATAATAAAGCGAAGCCGAAACAGGCCCCTATCTGCTGCATATTATCATTGTTCTTTATCACAAGTACCAAGAGGGCAATATATAATGGAACCCATGTCCATGCGTTTGTCAGCACAACAGCCACATGATCAAGGATAGCACTATCACTACCAAACAGCCAATGTATTCCTATATTGTCTATTATTTCTATCATATCTCCTCCACAGCCCGACTCGGTATCCATCCCTCTCTGCCATCAGAAAGGCGTATACCCAACCAGTCCTTCATATCATTGTCTGTAATACGTACCTTGGTACCTTCATGGATAACACAAGCATCCGTAGCCTTTAATGTTGGCGATGTCTTTACAGACACGGCATTACTCATGACTATCGCTGCATCATGACTGTCCAGCAGACTTTTACGTTGCCATGCGAAAAGGTTTCCTAAAATAAAGAGAGCCAAAAGCACAACTGAAGAATAAAAGGCAGAACGTCTTATAAATACATTGTTCAAAAACAAATAAGCCAGGAACAGCACCAAAGCCAGGACAAGAGATATTATCGAAATATGTGCCCATCCGTCAATCGTCATAAAACTTTGTATGTATCTGTACCACTGCACAAAGAATATCTCTGATTCCACAGGCAACTTATCTATGGTTTTCGCTTGTACAATATCTATATTATGCAATATATCATCATTCATAGGAGCCATCTTGCTTGCCTTTTCATAATAGAGCAAAGCCTTCGGAACATTATCAATGCGATAATATGCATTACCAAGATTATAATAGATTTCAGTCGAAGCACCTTTCTTCAAAGACTGATGATATAACCTCACAGCTTTATGGTAGTCTGCCATGTGGTATGCATCATTCGCCGCTTCCACATCATTCGCCGCCGTTACAGGCATTGACAATCCCAAGCAGGCAATCAATAATATGTATAGATACTTACTCATTTAATATCATCCTCTATAGTTGTTATAGCCTCCGTAGCCTTGATATACGTCTTTTGCATATTACCGGAAGGATCATCTGGTGCAAAGCGTGCATACTCGCATTCGTCAATTGCTTCAATAAAACTCATAATGACTCCATCTACCACATTACGTAACTGTAGTTTTTCCGAAATGTTTTCACGCGAGAGTTGTTCAACTGGCATTGCGAATTTATCTCCAACATATCCCCACAAAGCCCGTAACACTTCATCATAAAATTCACTTTCCTTACCCATCATCATAAGTTTTGCAGCCTTCTTAAGCCGTTTTCCGGCAACCTTGTTGGCTTTTCTTCCACGCATTGCTGTGATATCAGCAAGAGCCATAGCCCTTTTGCGGAATATTATAACAAGCGTCATGAATACCACCAAAATGACACCGTTCAATAGAAGATAAAGTTCAGAACCGAAGAAGGTGTCCAAAGGTGTTTCACGCACAATCCTATTTTGCATTATGTCATGAATATCATTATCTGCCTGCTGCGAGTAATCCATTACAGAACCGCCCTTGCCACTGCCTTTTTCTACAGTCAGTTCCATTGGCTGTGTAGCGAGTGTCTTGTATTGTTTACTATTAGTATCAAAATACACGAAGTTCATGGCCGGAATGACATACTTACCCATATTTCTTGGAACGACAAGCATATCATATATCATACTGCCAGTAACACCATTGGCAGCAAGTTTGGTCTTGTCCGTTATCTTAGCATCATATTTGTCAAAATCCTTAGGCAACTGCAGTTCTGGTTGTTTTAGAAGCTTCATGTTACCGGTACCACTGACTACAAACCTGACGTTTACAGGATCACCCGCCTTTACTATATGTTTGTCAAGAGAAGCAGAAACAGTAAACTGCCCCACTCCACCAGCAAAGTTTGCGGGTTTTGCCGGTAAAGGATCCACCATTATACTGACAGATGGAGCCTTTATTTCCTTTTTTACCTCTATATACCCAGAACCGCCATTAAAGAAAGCCTCAAAAGGATCTACATTCGGGTTCTGTTGGACTACAATTCCCTTGAAGGTGATACTTGGTATTTCCAATTTACCGGACATCTGTGGAAACATCACATACTGGCTCCATGTAACACAATTGTATGTTCTGCCATTTATATTTTCCAAGTGGAAGGATTTCTGCTGTGGCAAAGGCACTTCCTGAGTATGGAATCCATTCAAATCCGGCATCTTTCCCTCCAACTGTGTCAATTCAACCTGTGTATAAACCTTGTAAGTGAGCAACACAGGCTCTTGTTCATACACACGTTTCTTATTTGCCGTCACCCTAATAAACAGATCATTACCCTTTATCTGTGACCCTGCCCTATCAACACGTACCCCACGTCTCTGCTGTTGGCCTCCACCACTCTGCTGTTGTGACGACTGCGCCTTACCTGACACATTGATTCTCAACGCCTGTGAGGCAACACCTTTACCTGCTACATTAGCACGTGCGGAAGGTATTACAAACGTACCATTCTTCGCTGCCATCAGCACATACGTATACGTTACAGAAGCCGTATGCGTTGTTTGTCCGTTAACCATCGAGAAACTCTGCTGCGTACTGGTACTCGGCCCCATAAGCACTTCAAAGGCATCAGGAATGTTACCAAGACGGAAACCGCTGACATCTGTTGTGTTTACTGTATATCTTAGATAGAATTGTTCTCCGGCAGCCACCTGAGATGGTCCTTGTACCGTTATCGGTGCAGCATGAATCACCCCTCCCCACTGTCCAATTATGACAAGGAGCAATACAAGTATTGTTTTTACTATAAAATTAGAATGTTTCATTTGTCTATACCATATAAAAAACATTACCAATTTTTCTGCAGACTGCGTCTCCGCGGTTGGCTCATTGCCTTTTTCATCCGCTGTTGGGTCGCTTTTTCTTCCTGCATGGCAGCATTGAGTAACTGTTCTGCATTATCTTTACTCATTTGCTGCTGCCGGTTATCGTCCTGTTTGTTTTTCTCTTTATTGTTATTTTCGTTCTTATCATCCTTCTTGTCATTCTTCTTATTATCCTTATTGTTATTACCCTTATCCTTATTCTTATCTTTTTTGTCATCTTTATTATCGTTACCGCCATTATTATTGTTCGGACTGTTCTTCTTCAACCTTTGACAAAGCACCATATTATAACGGGTTTCATTGTCATGCGGTCTCAACCTAAGAGCCTGTTTATACAGTTCTATCGCCTGTCCATACTGCCTCTGCGCCTGTAACAATACACCCATATTATGGTAACTCATAGCCTTTCTCACTTTATTGGTTTCTGCTCTGGCAGCCTTACCGAACATATCCATGGCGGCAGAATCTTTCTTCTGAGCCATCAGTACACATCCCAGATTATACATAGCCTGGGCATTAGCCTGATTTGATGACAATGCCTTACGATATTTCACCTCAGCCTTTGCAGGGGCATCTTCAGCCCCACCGCGAAAATCACGATTGCCGGAACGAATGAACATCCGGTCTTTCTGGGCATTGGCAGCAATTGCACAGCAAAACAACAACATCATCGCTACATTACGTTTTCGAAACAGATGCAATTTACGGAAATATGGATTCACCGCCTCACTGATACAAACCTCTATTATTATAAACACCAACGCAAGAATACCAAAGGCCTGGAACTGCTCATCATATTCAGAATATACCACAGAATCCATGTCCCCCTTCTGCATCTTGGCAAGCTCTTCATTCAACCTTTCCTGTGCTGACGATGTATTGTCCACATGGATATATGTTCCGCTTCCGGCAGAAGCTACATCGCGGCACATCTGTTCATTCAAGGCAGTCATTACAGTGTTACCCGTATTATCCTTCATATATCCGCCATCCCCAGACGGTATCGGTGCACCCGATGTATTGCCAATACCAAGTATAAAGACCTTGAAGCCCTGCTCCTGCGCCTCTTTCGCCGCTTCCATTGCACCGCCTTCATGGTCTTCACCATCAGTTATGACGATAATAGCCTTGCCTATATTCTTTTGCCGCGTAAAACTGTTGGCTGCAAGTTTTATAGCAGCGGCAATATCAGTTCCTTGGGTCTGTATCAACGACGGATCAATATTCTGCAAAAACATCTTTGCCGACACATAATCACTTGTTATAGGCAGTTGTACAAAAGCATCCCCAGCAAATACTATCATGCCAACCTTGTCTTTTGTAAAGTTATCAACAAGATTCTCTATCAGCATCTTACTCTTCTGCAGTCTGCTTGGGGTGACATCCTGTGCCAACATTGAATTGGATATATCAAGGGCTATGACAGCCTCTATGCCATTACGTTTTTCATGCGACACCTTAGTACCCATCTGCGGACGTGCAGCCATAAATATCACTATGGCAAGCACAACCTGCGTCAGCGTAAACTTTATCCACCGGCGTTTTGCGGATGAGTCTGGCATCAGAGCCTTTACCAGCCCCTTGTCACCCATCCTGCGCAGCATCTTTCTACGATGCCATTCGGCCCACATCATAAACAGTACCATCACCGGTATGATGCTCAGAAGCCATAAATATATAACACTTTCAAATCTCATTATCAATTCCTCCTCATCACCGTCAGCCTCAACAGCAGTTCAAGCGTCAAAGCAAGAATTGCAGCAAGCGCGAACGGCTGATAAGCCTCATACCGTTTGGAGAATTTCTTCACATTCATTTTTGATTTCTCCAATTGGTCTATATCCTTATATATTCTCCGTAACTCCTTGGTATTCGTTGCTCTATAGAAATGTCCATCACTTGTTGCAGCAATTCCGTTAAGTGTCTTTACATCTATCTCCACAGGAATGTTCACATACTGCACCCCTCCTGCAACCGGCATCGGGTATCGTGCGACCTTATTCGTTCCCACTCCTATGGTATAAACACGTATTCCGAGACTTTTCGCTATCTGCGCCGCAGTCATAGGCGAAATGTCCCCCATATTATTAGAACCGTCTGTCAACAATATTACAACCCTGCTCTTTGCCTTCGAATCCTTCAACCGTGACACAGCATTGGCAAGTCCCATACCAATTGCAGTGCCATCACTGATCAGTCCGTTTGCAGCAATATCTGTCCTCACCGCTTTCAGCAAGTTCAACAACGAAGTATGATCCGTTGTCATAGGACACTGTGTAAATGCCTCGCCGGCAAAGATTGTCAGACCTATATTATCATTTGGCCTGTCAATAATAAATTCCGCAGCCACCTGTTTTGCCGCCTCTATACGGTTTGGCATCAAATCTTCCGCCAGCATACTCGTTGAAACATCCATCGCCAGCATTATGTCAATGCCTTCCACAGTTCTCTCATTCCATGCGTTATGTGTCTGAGGCCTTGCCATTGCCGTTACGATAAGGGCAAAAGCAACACATCTCAACACCATCGGCAGATGTATCAGCCTCACACGCAGGCTCATCGGAGCCTTGCGATAAGCAAATGCATCGCTGATGGTCATAGATGCCTCCATCTTGCGTTTCCCTCTGTTGCGAAACATCACATACCATATTATATAAGGTATGAGCAGCAACAGAAGCAAGAAATATAATGGTTCTGTAAATTCCATGTTTCTACATTCTCAAATCATACAACAACCAACCGACATAAACGACGAGGGCGGTTGCCAAGGTTATCATTATGGCTATAGCCCATTTCAGCGACAGTCTCATACGCATCGTCTGCTTCTGCTGTTCTGTCACCTGTGGTTCCACTCTTTCCTCCGTAGGTACATTATCCAATTTAGTAGTATTGATAAAGTCTACCGCAGACAAAAGATTACGGTCATTCTCATTCACCCCGACAGTGTGTTTGGCAAATTTGACCAAGTCAGCTGTCTCGAAAAGCATTGTCAGTTCCTGTACCTTTTCCTGATCACTGTCAGAACGTAGTCTGGCAATAATCTCAGCACTCGTCATCTCCATTGCACTGAAGCCGAAACGTTCTTCTATATACTTCCTTAGAGTATCAGTAAGCCGCGTATAATATGTCTTTTCATCAACTACAGCAACACTTCCCTTTATCCCGTCAATAGAACTTAGGGCACGCTGGTGCGGCGGGATTCTCCTTATGATGCGCACTTTAAGGTGTATCGGCTTGCCAGAACGGAGTCTCAACCATGCCATGATGCACAGTACATACAGAAGCACGGCCAGCACACTCATCAACAGTATATGCTCCCACTCCTCCCACAAAAAGGGATTGTCCTGCACTTCCTCCGCACCAAAATACTGCTCGGGCTTCAGTGTATCCACCGGCACGGTCAGCACTTTCAATGCAAGACTCTTCGATTCATACTCCCGTCCGTCAACCTTCACTTTCTGTGCCGGTATATAAAACAAGGAATCCTCAAATGCCGTCAATTTCAAATGCTGCGTTACTTTAAGAAACCCATCCCCAGTGTCAACAGTATCCACTGTCGGCGCTTCCACCACTTCTACGCCGGGTGCAAGTGCCTCCATGGGCTTCCATTGTCTGAAAGCCACCTGTTGTCCCTTCTTTACATTGACGGTAACACGTAACCCCGTCTGCTCGCCTACCACCATCTGCGTAGAGTCTATAATCGTCTCCACAGACACTTGCGAATAAACAGGGATGGCACACAGCAACATCACATATAATAATATTATATTACATTTCATTTATAATTTGCCATTTTAACAGTTTCACCGTAGTTCATCTGGCAGCGAACATCTGCCTCAAAGCTTTTACGAAATCACCATCTGTCGCCACAGACACATAATCCACAGCATTCCTGCGAAACACTTGCTCCAAAGACTCGACACGTTCACGCCAATATTGTTCATGAACCTTGCGCACGGCCTTACTTGACGTATCAAGATACATCGTATGCCCCGTCTCCGCATCACATATCCGCAATAAGCCAACATCAGGCAAATGTTTCATCAAAGGGTCATACAACTGTATTCCAACCACATCGTGGCGCGAACGGCATACCTGCAAAGGTTTTTCAAAATCTTTGCGGTCATAGAAATCACTCATCACAAACGCGGTACATCTGCGTTTCTGCATTCTGCCAAGGAATTCCAATGCAGCACCCACATCAGTCCTCTTTGATACGGGCTGAAAATCAAGCATCTCACGTATTATGTAGAGTATATGCTTCCGCCCTTTCTTCGGGGGAATATATTTCTCGATGCGGTCAGAAAAAAAGATGACACCAATCTTGTCATTGTTCTGTATGGCACTGAATGCCAATGTAGCGGCAATCATTGTGGCCATCTCACTTTTTGTCTGCATTCGAGTACCGAAGTTCAATGACCCCGACACATCCACCAACAGCATGACAGTCAGTTCTCTTTCCTCTTCGAACACCTTTACATACGGACGATGAAAACGAGCGGTAACGTTCCAGTCTATGTCACGTATGTCGTCACCATACTGATACTCCCTCACCTCGGCAAACGCCATACCCCTGCCTTTGAAAGCGGAATGATACTGCCCCGCGAACATATTGTTGCTCAGTCCACGCGACTTTATCTCTATACGTCTTACCTTGCTGAAGATGTCGCCACCGCTATCCATCATGGTACCTCCACTTTATTTATTATGCGGCTCACAATTTCCTCCGCTGTAACGCTGCTTGCCTCGGCCTCATAAGACAGACCTATACGGTGACGCAGCACATCATGCGCAACAGCCCTTACATCCTCAGGCACAACATAGCCTCTGCGCTTTATGAAGGCATAAGCCCTTGCAGCCTTGGCGAGATTTATGGAAGCACGCGGACTGCCACCAAAAGTTATCATATCCTTCAGTTCGCCCAAACCATACTGATCTGGATAACGCGTAGCAAATACCATGTCGGCAATATACTGCTCTATCTTTTCATCTATATATACCTGACGCACGACCTCACGCGCCTTCATTATCTCCTCCGCCGAACTGACAGGGGACACATCAGGAAGCGCACCGGCCAGATTCTCGCGCATAATTCGCTTCTCTTCTTCCATCGTCGGGTAACCAATAATCACCTTCAACATGAAACGGTCCATCTGTGCCTCAGGTAACGGATACGTCCCCTCCTGCTCCACAGGATTCTGAGTAGCCATTACAAGGAAAGGTTTTGGCAGTGCGAATGTATCATCGCCAATAGTAACCTGGTGTTCCTGCATGGCTTCCAGCAATGCCGACTGCACCTTGGCAGGCGCACGGTTGATTTCATCCGCCAACACGAAGTTTGCGAACACTGGTCCCCTCTTCACCTGAAAAGTCTCTTCTTTCTGCGAATAAATCATTGTTCCTACCACGTCAGCAGGCAACAAATCGGGTGTAAACTGTATGCGGCTGAATTGTCCTTCAATAAGATTTGAAAGTGTCTTGATAGCCAATGTTTTGGCGAGACCCGGTACACCTTCCAATAATATATGTCCATCACTCAGAAGTCCTATCAGCAGAGACTCCACCAAGTGTTTCTGTCCCACAATAACACGGTCCATGCCCGCCGTGAGATTTGTAACGAAATTACTGTTCTGTTCTATCAGAGCATTCAGTTCCCTTATGTCCATTGGTTCATTAATCTTTATTCTGTTTGTTGTTTTGCAAACGCAAAGTTACACATTTTCCCCACCAGATGCAAGAAGATTGCATAAAATAACATTTTATTAACGATTATAAAGGGAACAGCAACTAACCGTCTATACCGCCATCGGTTTTTGACACAGACCACAATGAAAGCAAGATGAATGGCAAGAAACAATACCTTCAAGAAGCATGACTGTCCCTGCCAAAAGCAGGGAACAGGCAAGTCTCTACGAACCTCAATATCAAGCAAATACAAACAGTACAGTAAACAGGCCGCTTTTACAGTGTAAAAGCGGCCTGTTTACCATATAAAAGCATCCCGTTTACTGTCTAAAAGGGCCCCTTTTGCTTTGAGAGGGTATCAGAAGTTACAGCCAACGTAGAAATATAGTGATCCGAGAAGGTTACGGGTAATCACTGCACCGTTACCATACTGATAATAGAAGAGTATCGCCTGTGTGCCGGCAAACCATGGGCCATTATTGTAGAGCAGGGACATACGTAGGTTTCCATTAAAGGCTATGTTCTTACGGTAGAAGGTATCTATCCTTTTGAACACAGACCCGGAACTATTATCGTCACTCTCTACGTCAGAGTGATGTACGAGGTATCCTAAAGACCCTGTCATCTCACCAGCAGCAAGCCAATTCTTTGCAAATACCCAGTTGTAGGCATATCCGCCAGTAAAGGAGTACTCGTCATTCTTGATGGTTTGGAAGATATTGGCAGAGATGGCATCTGCAGCGGGACGACTCATGATTGAGCCAAGTTTTTCCCAATCAACGGAGACACTGTTATGTGCGTACGACGCCCCCAATATCGGACTGCCTGCGGAACGCAGTTGGCGATTGGTCTGGCTGAAGGCTGCCTGATGTGAATAACGCTTGTAGTTAAGGACATAATACAGACTGACGCGCGTCATACCTATATGGATGCCACTGAACGTCTTGCCATGTACCATGTCTGTATAATCAGTACCCTTGAAGGAGAGTTCCTGAATCTTATAATTACCTCCCACACGCCGGTAGAACAGATCAACGCCAAAGGCTGCTGAGTATACAGAGCCGCCGAGGTCAGTGTCTTCGCTGTTTATAAACAACGATTTGAGATCGAAATTATAACCAAGGAACGCCCAACGCCACCCGAAAAACGGACCTACCCTGGTACGCAATGCTGGCGAAACTTTGAGATGAAAGTCATTGGTGCCGTCTATACCATACTGTTCAAATCGTGAGGTAACTTGCGCCTCTGCACACCAATTGTATTTCTGCACATCTATATAATTGCTGTCCCTTGGGGGTGACAGTACTCTGTCACAGAAACGGTATGCCCTTACAAACCAGTTTTTCCTGTTTGTTTGAATACATTTTTCCGGAATATAACGCAAGGTATCTTCCTCTGCATGGGCGGTATCGGGCATAATACCATCATACGTCACACCCACGCTACCAGTATTGGCCGTAGCGGTGAATATGACGTATGCCGTCATCATTACAAGGAATACTATTCGCATATATGGAAAAATAGCTATGTCAGAACTTCCTCAATATTTTATCCATTGCCCAATTGGTTGGTGTGGCGCTTAGTGATGTACACTGACAGTCCCCCTTCCCCTGCAGAGTCTCGACCACAGCCTGTATTAGAGGCTGCTGTACATAGAGCGGGTTTTCCACGGCAATCTCCTGTACACCTTGAGAAGTATGAAGGCGTATCGGATCATAGTCGAAAACAGAGAAGCAGAGTATGCCTGCTTCCCCTATGAGCTCTATGCGGTCTTCACGCCCTGCTTCATGTCCGGAAAAGCACCATGAGCCACTGCCTGGCAAGCCGTTTTCAAAACGGAAACAGGCACTGACGGTATCTTCCACCTGATACAGGCCGCCGATATTGGCACTGTAGCCTTCCGCATGGACTATGACGCCAAAGAACTGTTGCAAAAGGTCAAGCTGATGGGGAGCGAGATCGTAAAAGTATCCGCCACCTGCTATATCTGGCTGTATACGCCATGGGCGTTGTTCCGGTGCATTATAGTCCACTTGCCGTGGTGGACAGGCGAAACGCACCTGAACGTTGAGAACCTTGCCTATACTGTTCCGCTGGAGAAGTTGCTGCACTTTCTGGAAATATGGAAGGTACCGGCGGTAATATGCCACAAAGCATGGGACATGGGTCTCAGTGGAAACATGATTGATTCGGGCACAGTCATCATAACTTGCGGCCAAGGGCTTTTCTACATATGCCGGCTTACCGGCACGCATTGCCATAATAGCATAAGTGGCATGACTTGACGGTGGCGTTGCGATATATATAGCATTGACATCAGGGTCATCAACAAGCGCCTGCGCATCCGTGTACCATTTCGGCACGTCATGCCGTTCGGCATAAGAGCGCGCCTTGTCTCCATTGCGGCTCATAACGGCCACTATCTTCGAACCTGCTATTTGATTGAAAGCAGGTCCGCTCTTCTTCTCGGTTACTTCACCGCAGCCTATAAAGCCCCAATGAATCTCTTTCATTACTTTTTGTCAGTCTTCACTACTGTACCTTTCTTGTATGCCTTGTTAAGACCGGCGATGACTTCTTTTGTAATGTCAACACTCTTGTCAGCATACAGAATGTTATCACCTGATTTTGAAAGAATCATAGTATACTTTTTGTTTTTGTTGTATTGTGCCACAAAGTGTTGCACAGAGTCATGGAGAGCCTGATTGTATTTGTTTGTCTCCTCCTGCAATTCTGTTCCAAGACGCTGTTGCAATGCCTGAAGATCCGTATTTTGCTTCTGAAGAGCCGCCTGCATTCTTTCTGCTGTTGGACGGTCATAGGCATTCTGCTGGAGCTTCTGCTGGAAGCCGGCAGCATCGGTCTGTAACCTCTGCCCTTTCTGCTGCAACGTATTCTGTATATTACGGCTCTTCTTTTCAAGGATTTCCGTATATTCCTTACAGAATTCATACTGTGTAATCAGCGAATCTACCTCAACGTATGCTATTTTGAGTTCCTGCGGCACTTTGGTATTAGCCGAGGAATCTGCTTCAGACTTTGGAGATTTGTCACATGAATTGAATGCAGCCATAGCAACCGCACCTACCGCCATTGCACAGAAAAGATTTTTCTTTGTCATTTTATTTAATAATTGTTGTTCGTTTTCAGTATTATTTTGTAATTTTGCATCTGCAATTAGAATTAGGATTTACCCAATCTGAAAAACTGATGCGTTTGCAAAGTTACGCAAGAAAATCCGAACTGCCATTATAAAAAAGTTAAATTATGACTAAAAAAGACTTAACACCGGAAGGCGTGTTCCGTTTCTTTCAGGAAATAAACAATATTCCACGACCATCCAAACACGAAGAAAGGATGATTGCTTACCTGAAAGATTTCGGTGAAAGAAGGGGACTTGAGACAATCGTTGACGAGACGGGAAATGTGATTATCCGCAAGGAAGCGACAAATGGATACGAAAACAGGCCGACATTGATATTGCAAAGTCACATGGATATGGTGTGTGACAAAGTTGCAGATTGTGATATTGACTTTACAAATGACCCGATTGATACATATATTGATGGAGAATGGATGCGTGCCAGAGGGACGACTCTTGGTGCGGATGATGGCATCGGCTGCGCAATGGAATTGGCACTGTTGGATAGCAGCAGCATAGAACACGGTGCAATAGAATGTCTTTTCACCCGTGATGAGGAAACCGGACTAACTGGTGCCAATGGTTTGAAGGGCAATTTGCTAAAAGGATCTGTTTTGCTGAACCTTGACTCAGAAGACGAGGGACTGTTCTATGTTTCATGCGCCGGAGGAAAGACAACCACTGCCACGTTTGAATATGCTATGGAAGATGCCCCTGAGGGCATGTTCTTTATGGAAGCTTCCATAAAAGGACTGACAGGAGGACATTCTGGTGATGACATCAACAAAAAGCGGGCGAATGCGATAAAACTGCTGGCAAGGTTTCTGTATCTTGAACAAAAGAAGATGACTGTAAGACTGGCAGATTTCAACGCAGGTAAACTACATAATGCAATAACACGTGAAGGAGCGATTGTCTTTGCCGTACCTTTCGAGGAAAAAGAAACGGTAAGGGTAGACTGGAACATATTCTGTCACGAAGTGGAAGAGGAGTTCCATGTTACGGAAGCTTCCATCAAATGGAGAATGGGAAGTACTTGTACCCAGAAGGTTATACCATTTGATTATAGCAAAAGAATAATAATGGCTTTACAGGCAGTGCATAACGGTGTATTCAGCATTTGCCAAGATAGCGCACTCGGAGGAATGACGGAGACATCGTCTAATACCGCTGTAATAAAGACTATCATAACAGATGAGCACGGCACCAATGGGCAGTGTCTGATTACATGCAGCCAACGTTCCAACGTAATGAGTAATCTAACAAATATGGTGAACACCGTGCAGGCTGTATTTGAACTTGCAGGCGCTAATGAGATTACTCATAGTGACGGGTATCCAGCATGGATGATGAACCCGGACAGCAGATTGCGTACTGTCGCCAAACAATGCTACAAGACTCTTTTCGGAGCAGAGCCTAAGATAATAGGTATTCATGCCGGTTTGGAATGCGGGTTATTCGCAGAACGATACCCACACCTTGATATGTTGTCAATAGGTCCGACTATGAGAGGCGTGCATTCTCCTGATGAAAGGCTGCATATACCGTCTGTGGAGAAAGTGTGGAAACTTATTCTCTGCATACTGAAGAGAATCTAACATACTGGGTATAATAAACAAACAACATAAAAATGAAGAAATGTATTGACCTAACGGTGAATGCCGTAGAACATATTAATGACAAATATGTGCTCATAAAACTGACACACAGCGACATTCTACCGGATATGAGACCCGGACAATTCGTTGAAGTACGGGTCGACGGTTCGCCCAAGACCTTTCTCCGTCGTCCTATATCCATAAACGATGTTGACAGGGAACACAACGAATTACACCTGTTGGTGGCTGCCATCGGGGAAGGTACCCGCAGAATGGCACAGTTGCAAAAAGGTGACAGCCTCAACATTATGTTACCATTGGGCAACGGCTTCACCATGCCCAAAAACAGTACGGACAAGCATTTACTTGTAGGCGGCGGCGTAGGTGTTGCTCCATTACTATACCTTGGCAGGGAAATAAAGGAAATGGGAGGAGAAGCGACGTTTCTGCTTGGAGCACGCACAGATAAAGACCTGCTCATGATTGACGATTTCAAGAAAGTAGGAAGGGTCTTCATTACCACAGAAGACGGTTCGGAAGGAGAAAAGGGATTCGTTACAAACCACAGCATTCTGTCAAATGAAAAGTTCGACATGATTTCCACGTGTGGTCCTAAGCCTATGATGATAGCTGTTGCACGCTATGCAAACAAGATAAACACGGAATGCGAAGCAAGTCTTGAAAACAAAATGGCCTGCGGCCTTGGGGCTTGTCTGTGCTGCGTAGAGAAGACACAGGACAAAGGTAATATATGCATTTGCACAGAAGGCCCAGTAATAAACACCAAAAGATTGGAATGGATATAAATCTTTTCACATTTTATTTTTAACGACAATGGCAAATCTTAATGTAAATATAGGAAGACTGGGACTGAAGAATCCGGTTATGACAGCATCGGGAACATTTGGTTACGGTATTGAATTCCAAGACTTTGTTCCACTTCAAGAAATAGGTGGCATAATAGTAAAAGGCACTACACTGAAGCATCGCGAAGGTAACGATTATCCGAGAATGGAAGAAACGGCAAGCGGCATGCTCAATTGTGTCGGATTACAGAATAAGGGTGTAGAATATTTCTGCACCAATATCTATCCTGAGATAAAAGACATTGACACCAATATGATAGTCAACGTCAGCGGCTCATGCGTTGAAGACTATGGAGAATGTGCTGCCCGTATAAATGAACTTGACGGCATTCCGGCAATAGAGCTCAACATTTCCTGTCCGAATGTGAAGCATGGTGGCATGGCATTCGGTACTTCCACGGCAGGTGCGGCAAGCGTAGTGAAGGAAGTAAGGAAGCGTTATGGAAAAACACTTATAGTAAAGTTATCACCCAATGTAACGGATATCACGGAGATTGCCCGCGCAGTGGAAGACGAAGGGGCAGACAGCGTATCACTTATCAACACCCTTATGGGTATGGCGATAGACATAGAGAGGCGTAAACCATTGCTGTCAATAAGTACAGGCGGACTTTCCGGCCCTGCTGTCAAACCCGTTGCCCTACGTATGGTGCATCAAGTGGCAAAAGCGGTGAAGATACCTGTCATAGGTCTTGGCGGAATATGTACCGCAGAAGATGCCATTGAATTTCTCATGGCAGGTGCCACAGCCATCGAGATAGGCACGGCAAACTTCCTTGACCCGGCCATAACCATCAAGGTACGTGACAATATGAATGCTTGGCTTGATAGTCATGGATGCACCAGCGTGCAGGACATTATAGGGGTAGTATAAAAAGTGGAAACTTCAACGGAACCAGAATAAAGCACAGAGGCTCCATTAAAGAAACAACAGGAAATCCATTTTCCCGCTTATACATAACCGAAGGAAGAATGTTATCAATCAAATGATTGATATATTCCCACAGCAAACAACCACATTATGTGCATACCTGCAAGTATGCACATAATGTGGTTGCCTTTGTTCCCATTCCTTTATCGTGCGAATACAAATGGTACCGCTGCCGCTACAAGGCCGAGAAGGATGCTAAGAGCTACATATAGCAGATAAACACTATAATAACCTGAGTGGAGCAACGCCACGCCTTCGTAACTAAACGTTGAGAATGTGGTAAAGCCTCCACACAAGCCTATAGCAAAAAGCAGACGCATATCCTGAGACATACCTGTTCTTTCACTGTAATTATAGAATGCGCTTATCAAAAAACAGCCTAATATATTAACTATAAAAGTAGGCCATGGAAATATTACTCCCTCAAAACGTGGATGAAGAGAGAGATGCTTCCACAACATGGAAACAAAATAGCGGAAAGCACTACCCGTACCTCCGCCTATAAATACATATAACAGTTCTTTCATTTTTCCAGACGGGTTCTGAACTTCCCGCCGTTACATTAATGATTAATCTATCAGTGTTGACGAACGCACTCTACTCAATGTCTCCGGTGTCATCTGCAAATAACTGGCAATAAACACCAATGGAGCGCGAAGAACAACCTTAGGCATCTGCTTGCAGATACGACGATAACGGTCCTGTGCCGTTTCAAATCGCACCAAATCAGCATGAATCTGTGCCTCTATTAAAGCTTCCTCCAAAATCTTACGATACAAGATTTGGATATTCTGGTTGTGCAGAGCCACCTCTTCAAGGCGTTTCTTCGGCAACGCATAAATATAACATGGCTCCAACGCCTCTATAGTTTCCTGACTTGGGGCTTCACGGAAAAGGCTCTCTATGCTCATAATTACCGAACCATCGACCCCAAGGAAATTTGTCATTTCCTTACCATTCTTGAAATAATACTGCCGCACCAGTCCCTGGTACACATAATATATATACTTAGAGCATTCTCCAGCACTAAGTATTTTCTCTCCCTTTATGAACTTCATTGGTACAAGGATACTCTCCAAGACAGCAAGTTCGTCGTGTGACATTGTACTAAACCTGCGCGCTAATTCGCGTGCAATGTCTCGCAATGGAATGTTCAAGTCTTTCATTTCGTATATTTTTTAGATAGGTTTAATAGGTTCTAATCCAATTTAAGCACAGCAAGGAAAGCCTTCTGAGGTACTTCCACATTGCCTATCTGCTTCATGCGTTTCTTGCCTTTCTTCTGTTTCTCAAGCAGTTTACGTTTACGGCTGACATCACCGCCATAACATTTGGCTGTCACATCCTTACGTACACATTTTATAGTTTCTCTGGCAACAATTTTTGCACCTATCGCTGCCTGTATGGCTATATCAAACTGCTGGCGCGGTATGAGATCTCTAAGCTTCTCACACATTCTCCGTCCAAAAGTGACCGCATTGTCACTGTGCGTCAATGTAGAAAGAGCATCAACAGGTTCTCCATTGAGAAGAATATCAAGTTTGGCAAGTTTCGAAGGCCGGAAACTGTCAATATGATAATCAAAGGAAGCATAACCCTTCGAAATGGATTTCAATTTGTCATAGAAGTCTATCACTATCTCACCGAGTGGTATCATAAAATGAAGTTCAACCCGATTACCTGACACATATTCTTGTTTCATTAGTTCACCACGCTTGTCAAGACATAATTTCATTATGCCGCCGATATAGTTAGCATCTGTAATTATGGTAGCCTTGATATATGGCTCCTCTATATGGTCTATCATAGTGACATCCGGCAGTCCGGAAGGATTATGCACTTCCTTGGCCTCACCCAATTTGTCATAAACAATATACGAGACATTAGGCACCGTCGTTATAACATCCATATTAAATTCACGATCCAAACGTTCCTGCACAATCTCCATGTGTAACAAACCAAGAAATCCACAACGGAACCCGAAACCAAGAGCTACAGATGACTCTGGCTGGAACGTCAGCGAAGCATCGTTAAGTTGGAGTTTCTCCAATGATGCACGCAGGTTTTCATAATCCGCAGGGTCTATTGGATACACGCCGGCAAAGACCATTGGCTTCACCTCTTGGAAACCGCTGATAGCCTTATCACAAGGCCTTACCACATGAGTGATGGTATCACCCACCTTTACCTCCTTAGCATCCTTTATACCGGATATTATGTAACCCACCTCACCGGTACCCATCTCCTTACGCGGTATCATGTCCATCTTCAGAACTCCAACCTCATCGGCATCATACTCCATACCAGTATTGAAGAACTTTACCTTATCTCCTTTCTTTATAGAGCCATTCTGTATCTTGAAATATGCAATGATACCACGGAAGCTGTTAAACACAGAGTCGAAAATAAGAGCCTGCAACGGAGCGTCAGGATTACCAACAGGATGCGGGACACGTTCTATCACTGCGTCCAATATCTCGGGAATACCCTCACCGGTCTTACCGCTGGCACGTATAATGTCTTTACGGTCACAACCTATAAGTTCTATTATCTCATCTTCCACCTCGTCAGGCATAGCCGCCGGCATATCAATCTTATTGATTACTGGTATAATCTCCAAATCATGGTCTATCGCCATATACAAGTTCGATATTGTCTGCGCCTGCACCCCCTGCGTAGCATCCACTACGAGTATAGCCCCCTCACAAGCAGCAATACTTCGTGACACTTCATAAGAGAAGTCCACATGTCCAGGAGTATCAATAAGATTCAGAATATAATTCTCACCGTCCTTCTCATAAGACATCTGTATAGCATGACTCTTGATGGTAATACCACGTTCCTTTTCCAACTCCATATCATCAAGCATCTGTCCCTCCGTTATCTTAATGGTATTAGTATATTCAAGGAGACGGTCAGCTATTGTGCTTTTACCATGATCTATGTGCGCTATAATACAGAAATTCCTTATCTTATTCATCAGTTTGGTAATCCAAGTTTTGTTTTCAAGTTACAAAGATAGGCATTATTTCACGAACCAACAAGCCGAAAAGCTTTTTTTTACTTTTTTTATTGTATTTGTCATGCTTTTTTCTTAATTTTGCATCAGAATATTGATTATCCATAACAACAAAAACAGCAGAACATGCACATTATAAGAAAAAAGCACCTTTTCGTTTTCATTATCATCACCACTATTGCCATTCTCTCAGCTTGCCAAGAAAGTCTGGAAGACAAGGCCGCACTTGATGCAGCAGAATACACACGTAAATACTGCCCCACCCCTGTAATCAACTACACACGTACTGACAGTGTCTGTTTCAACAAGACCACACACCTGTACACATACTATTGCACCTTCTCAGGAATCATGGATGACCAGACCATCATCACAGCAAACAAAACAAAGATTACGCAAATGCTTGCAGCCTCTATAAAAGAGTCAACAAACATGAAACCGTACGTACAAGCAGGCTTCCACTTCCAATACATCTGTCGTTCAGAGAAAGACCCAGATGTCATTTTGTTACAAACAAAGTTCTAACAACCACAAAACAGAGGGATAGCAACAGAACAATCCATCACTTACACAAAGAAATATAATTTTGTGACATATATTTACCTAAATCATTATAGGTGGTTTTGATTCCTCCAAAGTCATGAAAAGCACTATAGGGACAGTAAAATCACAAGCCCCACTTATTATCTTTATTTCACATCAGCAAAATTTTCTTTTCCAATTATTTGGCTAATTGATTATTTGTTAGTAACTTTGCATTCGTAACCAGTTAGCCGGCATTGCATGAACTGTTCAGTTGTATTGCAATGAAAGGGAAGTGGGTAACTTTTGTCATATCGATGGCAGAAGTATGGTGACATGGCTTTTCTCAAAGAAAGCCTAGCCATAAAATCAGGAGTACTACGGTGCTCCAAGACATATTGTGCGAAGAAATTGTCGACAAGTTCTACTATCGGCAACGGATTCGCAAGGACGTTTACGAACGTTTATCTTCTACTCTCAAATCTGGTAAATTTGGACATATACAAGAAGATTACGCAACGGGGCGTCCACGGTGGGTGAATTGTATCAAGTCACCTGTGCGTATTCATAATGCATTTTTGCATTATTGGTAAACGTATAGGCGTACTTTTATAATCCTCCGGCGTGGGCTAACTGGTTGCTAATCCTTGTATATGGGTTTACCAGAGCCTGAGAGTGGGATTAGCATAGTACAGCAACCCACGTCTTTCGTTTCATTACCTTATTTGCCAAATCATGGGGTGAGTCTATAGGCACGGTTTATTATGTCTGACAAAATTCAATTCATGTAATCATTAACCATTAAATTCCATAATGGCATTATGATATGCATATCCAAGACCTTGCTGTCATTTGTAATTCCGCACATTATATGCGTAATAGCAAATGCCGAAATACACACAAACAGCAACAGTGATGATGCGACTCGTAATCAGCCCTCCAAAACCTACTCCTAATATTCCCAGCAATGGAAACGCCATCAATGTACACCATTACCCATTTCAAGACAGGCACTAATACGCCAAGAACAAATGACATGTATGCAAGACAACAACGAAAAAATCATACAATCCAAGAAAAACACTTTCAGTGTATTATAAATAAACTTAAAAACAAAAAACATGAAACAAGCAATCAAATCGTTGCTAT
>CAZPNC010000017.1:0-10036 GCA_964587945.1 uncultured Prevotella sp.
GGTTGTTGTGGTTTGATGTAGAAACTAATAATAGAACAACGTATTATAGTATTACACAATTATCTAAATAGTTGTGGTTTGATGTAGAAACTAATAATAGAACAACGGCTGCTTCATTGTGCAACGCGTACGAACCGTTGTGGTTTGATGTAGAAACTAATAATAGAACAACTAACTTCTGCTCCACACCATTGCCCCACAGGTTGTGGTTTGATGTAGAAACTAATAATAGAACAACACATTGGAAGGAGAATTCTGCAATGTAAAGGTTGTGATTTTATCTGGGCTTTTTCACCCATCAAAATGGGCAGCATTACGCGGTAAACTAAATGTGTTTGCCGTGTAATGCTGCCCATTTTGGTGAGTGGTGATATTGTAACCCACTTTTGCCCCTGTAATACAGGATGTTATGATTTCTCCGGCATCATTGCGCAGAGTAAGTCACGTCCTTCTCCTATAACTGTACAAAATCAGTTTTACAACACCCTTTTGTCTATTACCTTCTTTATCTTGCCGGTTATCGGGTTACGAGGCAGTCCTCCAAGTTCAAGCAGATGTATAGAAAATTCTTTTATAAAGTTCAACTTCTGCCCAGCCTCCAGTTCCGGCACTAATGTCAGCAACCGTTCCTTTATCTTCTGTGCGGCTTTCTGATGTGATTCCGGGTTGTCACACTCTATATCAAGATACACCGTCATCTGGTTGTCTATATCTTCAAGTATCAGTTGGAAGTTCATGCTCAACTCATCAGAGAACTCGTTTACGGCTCTCTCAAAAACGTCTATTGATATATACGCTCCCCCTAACTTGAAGTCCTCGCCTGCACGTCCGGCAAGGCGGAAACGCGGATTGGGGTCGCCGCAACGGCATTGGCCATGTAGCATCTGCGCCATATCACCAATGCGGTATCTTATGATAGGCTGGAATTCCCGTTTGAGGTTGGTAATGAGTATTTCCCCGGTTTCCCCTTCCGGCACGGGAGCGAGTGTTTCCGTGTCGACTATTTCTATCTTCTGGAAATCACTTGGCAGGTGGTACTCTCCAAAACCGCAGTACGGACATTGGTATCCCATTATGCCGCAATCGCTGCTGGAATATGCAAGGGCCTTTATCTCCTTTACGCCCAGATATTTCTTCACGTGGGCTTCAGCCTCACGGCTCAACTGTTCGCCGGCGTAGGCTATCAGTCTCAGGTTCTCGAACTTGTAATTTTCTTTTTTTGCAAGGTCTGCAAGAAACACGAACAATGTGGGCAAGGATACCATCACGGTAGGCTGGTATTGCTTGCACAACTTGTAAATCTCGTCGGGGGCGATATTGGAGGATATAGGCAACTGTACGGCATTCACCCTTTTCACCATCTCATGAACCCCGATGAATGAAGGCCACAAATGCCCTGCAATGAACAGGTTGGCCACAACGTCATCTGGTTGCACACCGAGCAATGCGAAGGCTTCGGCCTGCTTGCAGCAGAATTCATCCCATTCGCTGTTGTTCAGCACCACAGTACGTGCCACACCGCTTGACCCTCCGGTGGAAAGGACTATGGCATCGGCAAGCGGGGCAGTAAACATATCCTTGGTAGCAGGATAGGTGTTGCAATATAAATCATTGCGTGACAGTGGCGGCACGGCCTCCCAGTCTTCTTCATTCCGTGGATCTGCCATGCCGGCATATTTCCTTGAATAATATGGTGAATTACGTGCTATGCGGAATATCTCCTGTGCCCTTACGCATTGGTCTTTTTCACTTAAATGTTTCATGTAAATAGTGGGTTGGTTGTTTCTCCTCTTCCTTAATCAGCATCGCCTGCGCGATGGCGGAACGCTACAAGTTCAGTCGTACAGATAAAACATACGCTCCATCATCTTCCACTTCTCGTCCGAGCTTTCACCCGGACGGCATTGCTGGAAGACGGACACGACATCCTCCCACTCCTGCTGGCGCGGAAGAACGGACAGACGGGACATCGCCTCGTCCCAGTCAAAATCCAGAGGGGTCTCCACTATCATGAAGACACGGTTGCCGAGAATGTATATCTCCATCTCAAGGATGCCTACCTGACGGATTCCGTCGCGGATGGCTTTCCACTGGTGCACGCTGTCGTGGATTTCACGATAGCGGGATATCAATACGGGGTCATCACGCAGTTCCATGGTCTGGCAATAGCGTTTCACCGGACCGGAATATTCTTTTACTCTATATCCTTCCATTGGTTGTTTGGTGGTTTTGTTGTTTTGTTGTTACTTAGGCAAGCGTCAGTGCGTGCCGAGCGGGTGGTTTTATTGCGTGGCCTATCATGTCAGACATTCCTGCGGAACACCCTCCGTCCATAAAGGCAGACTACGACAAAGCAGACAAGCGGGAGGATGAAGGAAAGGTTGACGGCGGGATAGCCGAAGACGGTACCCATATCGATGATGCCGGCCTGAAGAGGGGGGAGGATGGAACCGCCGAGTATGGCCATGATAAGACCTGCGGCGCCGAACTTGGCATCATCTCCAAGGCCGGAAAGGGCTATGCCGTAAATGGTGGGGAACATAAGGGACATGCAGGCAGAAACGCCTACAAGGCAATACATGCCGCGGACATCCTGGAAGTATATCACACCGAGGGTGAAAAGGCCGGCGGCAGCGGACAGCCATGCCAGAAGGCGTCCGGGATTGAGATACTTGAGAAGATAGGTGCAGACAAAACGTGAGCAGCAGAAGATGCACATCGCTATGATGTTGTATTGCTGTGAAAGCATCTCGGCACTTTTCTCGTCCATGCCGGAAGCGGTGAACACACGGGTGCCGTACTGGATGACAAAGGTCCAGCACATTATCTGTGCCCCCACATAGAAGAACTGGGCTATGACGCCTTCACGGTAGCGGGGAAGGGAGAAGATGCGCTTCAGTGTAGGAAGGAAGTCGATGCTCTTGTTCTTATCGCCGTTCTTTGGCATACGGGTGATGAGGAAGACTATGAGCATGGCCGTTATGACCACGCCTATGACAAGATACGGGGCGATGAGGACGGAAAGGTCTGATGACTTGACCGCCTCGAACTGTCCGGGGGACAGGCCGGCACGTGTCGCGGTGTCCATCGGATTGAGGCGGGCCTGGATATAGTTCATGGCGACGAACATGCCGAGCAGCGAGCCCATGGGGTTGAAGGACTGCGCGAGGTTCAGACGCCGGGTCGCCGTTTCCTCCGGACCCATGGACAGTATATATGGGTTGGCGCTGGTCTCAAGGAAGGACAGGCCGCAGGTGAGGATGAAATAGGCGGCGAGGAAGGGATAGTAGCATCCGCTGAGCTTAGCGGGGAAGAACAGGAATGCACCTATGGCATAGAGGGACAGGCCGAGCATTATGCCGGCCTTGTATGAGTACTTACGGATGAAGGCGGCGGCGGGGAAGGCCATGGCGAAATATCCGCCGTAGAATGCTACCTGTACAAGCGCGCCGTCTGTGACGCTCATGCGGAATATCTTGGAGAACGCCTTGACCATGGGGTTTGTGATGTCGTTGGCAAAGCCCCAAAGTGCGAAGCAGGAGGTGACGAGGATGAACGGTACAATGAATTTCTGGCCGTTCTTCGTCAGGAGGGAGGTTTTGTTATTGTTCATGATGGGTTTGGGTGGTGGTGCCGTAAAGCGGCAGTAGGGCCGGCTCCATCTGCCATGTATAACGCTATATGGAGGATGGAACCGGCAATACGGTATTGTTTGATTAAGTTATTTGTATGTAGGACCGAAATTCTTGCATGCCCTGAAGTCTGCGCCTTCCTTGTCCATGCCGAATGCGTTCCATGCTGAAGGGCGGAATATCATGCTGTCGGGGACATTGTGCATGCACACCGGTATGCGGAGCATTGAGCAGAGAGTGATGACATCAGCACCGATATGGCCGTAGGCGATGGCACCGTGGTTAGCGCCCCAGTTGTCCATTACGGAGTAGACGTCCTTGAAGGCGTCCTTGCCGGGGTCAAGGCGGGGCACGAACCATGTCGTGGGCCATGTCTTGTCCGTGCGGCGGTTGAGGATGTCGTGGATCTTCGGGTCAAGGTCTACGGTGCTGCCTTCTGCAAGCTGCAGGACAGGGCCGAGGCCCTTGACCATGTTCACACGCATCATGGTCATAGGCATGCCGCCGCGTGTGAGGAAATTGGAGGAGTAGCCGCCGCCGCGGAAATAGTCGCGGTCTGCAGGATACCAGGTGGTGGCACCGAGGCATGAGGACACATCCTCGGGGGTCATGTCCCATGGACTCTTCATGACGGGGTTGCCGGAGGAATCGCTCATGGCACCGGTGGCGTCAAGAGTGGTGGCGCCGGAATTGATGAGGTGGATGAAACCGCCGGCGGCGGCACCGCTTGGTGAAAGGCCGGTGACACGACGTACGGCCTCAGGGCTCCAGTATGTACGTATGTCGGAGAACATTACCCCCATGTTGGTCAGAAGGTGGCCGAATAGCATGGCTACACCGTTCAGAGAGTCGTTTTCGGTTGCAAGGACGTTGGCCTCACGGATGCCGTTCCAGTCGAAGGATGTGCAGAGAAGCGACTCGGGGAAGTCAAAGTTGGGCTTGTAGTCTGTCCACTGGCGCTGGCCCTGTATGCCTGCGGCTATGGCGTTGTGACCGAGGGCCTCTTCCTTGTACCCCATTTCGAGAAGCTTACCGTTGCCGTGCATGAGGTCATTGATGACGAGCATGTTCTTGACGGTGAACTCCCAGTCGGCTTCCTTCTCGGCACGGGACTTGGCCTTGCCTTTCTCTATGTTGTAGTCGTGGCCTTCGCGGGACTTGCAGTACTGCCCGGTCCAGGCCATGGCACGGGAATACTCGTCATGGTCATAGATGCCCAGTTCAACACGGCGTAGTATTTCCACAAGGTCCACGTATTCGTTGCGCATTCCGAGGTATTCCTGGAAGAAGTCCGCGTCGACTATGCTGCCGGCTATGCCCATGCAGGTGTTGCCCATGGACAGGTAGCTCTTCCCGCGCATGGTGGCTACGGACTGGGCGGCGCGTGCGAAGCGCAGTATCTTTTCGGAGACGTCGGCGGGGATGGAGTTGTCGGTCACGTCCTGAACGTCATGACCGTAGATGCCGAAGGCTGGCAGACCCTTCTGGGAGTGGGCGGCAAGCACTGCCGCGAGATACACTGCACCGGGGCGTTCGGTGCCGTTGAACCCCCATACGGCCTTGGGGTAGTGGGGGTTCATGTCCATAGTCTCGCTGCCGTAGCACCAGCATGAGGTGACGGTGATGCTGCTGCCTACATTCTCGCGCTCGAACTTCTCCTGGCAGGCGGCGCTTTCCGCCACACGCCCGATTGTGCTGTCGGAGATGACGCACTCTACGGGAGAGCCGTCACCGTTGCGGAGGTTTGATGTGATAAGACACGCTACCTCCTGGGCCAGCTGCATGGTCTTGGATTCAAGACTCTCGCGCACACCGCCCTGACGGCCATCGATGGTTGGCCGGATACCGATTTTTGGATATTCCATTATGGTTAGTTGTTAGTGGTTTTGTTATTTTGTCGTTTAGTGGTTTTGTTGTTACTTAGTTTCTGTTACTGCGTATCGGGGGGCTACTGCATTATCTCGGCAGTTACGGGTTCCCATACCCAGAAGGTGCTGCCTTTTCCTTTTGTAGACACAAAGTCTATCTTGCCGCCTTCCTGTTCCACCAATGCCTTGCATATAGCCAGTCCCAGTCCCACACCTTGGGTGAAGGTGTCCAGTTTCTCGAACCTGTCGAACACTTTGCTTTTGTTCTTCTCATCAATGTATACTTCTCCAAAAAATAGAGTTCTTCATTATATATTCTGTTTGTGAGATAAAGATTTTAGTATTATGAAGAATAGCATGGTAAAAGTCGTCGTGACCGATAACAAGCCCCTTTCATTGTATTACAACCGGATTATTGCGGTATGTATTTCTTTGGGTACAAAGTTACATAAATAAAATTTAATCACCAAATTTTCTTCCTTTTGTTTTTTTATTGTATCTTTGCAGTGAAAAACACGGCCGTCATCGTGCGGGCCGTGAAAACGGATATCTATTTATGAAAAAACTGTTGATGATACGCTTTTCGGCCCTTGGCGATGTGGCCATGCTTGTTCCTGTGGTCAGGGAGGTGGTTATGTCTATGCCGGAAGTTGAGGTTACAGTACTGTCAAAGCCGTTCTGTGCCCCGATGTTTGAGGGACTCGGAGAGCGTGTGCGCTTCATCGGTGCTGATATAAAGGGCGAATATACCGGTATGAAGGGGCTTGGACGGCTTTTCCATGAACTTGATATGTCGGGCTTTGACTATGTGGCGGATATGCACGGAGTGCTGCGTACACACTATCTCGGCATGCGTTTCCGACTGGCAGGGTATAGCGTGGCCAAGATAGACAAATGCCGCGCCGAACGTCGTCGCCTTACTGCTTCGGAAGGCAAGAAGCGCATGAAGCGGCTTAGCACGTCATTTGAGAAATACCGTGCCGTGCTGCACCGCCTGCCGTTGGACGGACTGGAAAGACTTGACGCATACGTGGCCAACGAGAAGAGAGGCTGCGTGCTCAATTTTGGGACAACGGACGTGGAGGTGGAGAAGGTGCTTGGCATGATAGAAAAGAATGCCGCCTGCCATGACATCAACGGTACCACAGCGGGCCTTTCGAGGCGCATAGGCATAGCGCCCTTTGCCGCACATGGCGGAAAGATATATCCAAAGGAGAAGATGGAGCGCGTAATAGACATGCTCATCAAGAAGGACGGAAAAGTAAATGTGTTCCTCTTCGGAGGAGGTGGACAGGAGCGCGACATCATGCTCGGATGGCAGGCACGCTGGCCGGACAATGTGGTGGCGGCATCGCCAAAACTCAAGTCCATGAGGCTGGAACTGCAACTCATGTCACACCTTGACGTGATGTTGTCAATGGACTCTGCCAATATGCACCTGGCAAGCCTTGTCGGTACCCGCGTGGTGAGTGTATGGGGAGCCACACATCCCTTTGCCGGCTTCCTCGGATGGCAACAGAGTGAGGACGACTGCGTGCAGTTGCCATTGCCATGCCGTCCCTGCTCCGTATTCGGCAAGAAGCCCTGCCGCCGTGGCGACTTCGCCTGCATGAACGGCATAGAGGAAGAGAGGATAGTATCGCTGCTCTACCGTTGACATCCGACGGATAGAACTTTTTTCACCCACCAAAAAGGGCAGTATTACACGGCAAACACATTTGGTTCACCGTGTAATACTGCCCCTTTTGGTGGGTGGTGGTATTGTAATCTACGTTTGTCCCTGTAAAACAGGACGTTATAATCTCTCCGGCATCATTGCCCAGAGTGACCTACTGCTTTTTCTTTTCAGGAATAAGGAGCGATGTGCCAATGCTGACAGCCAGCACTGCCAGTATAAAGACGAGCGACCACATGGCATCAATCTCCAAATATTCATGAATTAGCAACTTCAATCCGATAAACAGCAAGAGTACGCATACTCCGGCCTTAAGATAGCGGAATCTGTCGGCTACTCCCGCCAGCAGGAAAAACATGGCTCTCAGACCCAATATGGCAAAGATGTTCGAGAAGAATACCACATAAGGATCCAATGATACGGAGAACACGGCCGGAATGCTGTCGAAGGCGAAAATCAAGTCGCTGAACTCTATGAAGATAACGGTGACAAAGAGTGGCGTCATGTAAAGACGGCCGCCTTTGTGCTTGCCTACCACTTCGAGTTGCTTGTCTCCTGTCTTCTTTGCGTGCAGGAAGAAGTCGTCTCCATGGAACATAGGAAAGACACGGAAATGCCTTGACAGGAACTTCACCACCGGATGGTTATTGACATCCACGCTTTCATGCTTGTTGCGGTCTATGAACATTTTCACACCGCTATATACAAGGAACGCACCGAACACCAGCAGTATCCAGTCGAACTTGGCAATGATGGCCGCACCGGCAAAGATGAAGATGAACCGCATAACGATAGCGCCGAGGATGCCCCAGTTCAGCACGCGCTGGTATTCTATCTTGCTTACGCCGAAGGAGGTGAAAATCATCATCATCACAAAAAGATTGTCAACCGACAGTGTCTTCTCGATGAGATAGCCTGTGATATATGAAATGGTCATGTGATGGCGGTATTGCGCCAAACCTCCCTCGAAATCGTCAGGATTGAGTTTTAGATGGGCGGCATATTTTCCGCTCACCTCTTGCAGTTCCTGAAAATTGGATATGCCATGGACCATGTCGCCGTGAAACCATAGGAAGACCGAGAAGGCCAAGGCTAACGTTATCCATACGGCAGTCCATGTCCCTGCTTCCTTCATGGAAACTTCATGGGCCTTTTTGTCAATTACCAGCATGTCTACTGATAATATGCCTACGATGAAAATGATAAAGCAGGCGAAAAAAACAATTTCTGTTGTTTGCATTTTGTTTTTGTTATAATTTCTTTACTAATATGCTGTCTATCCGTGCATGGTCAACATCCATAATCTCGAATTCAAATGTTTTCCATATAAAGTGTTCTCCTCTTGCGGGTATATGCTTCAGTTCGTGAATACACAACCCGGCCACAGTGCTGAATTCTTCATCATGCATGGCATCTTTTTCATCAAAGTATGTCAGGAAATCCAGCATTGAGCATTGACCGTCGACAAGCCATCCGTCGTGGTTCTCTCTTTTGATGATGGCGGCTTCATCGTCTTCATGCGGCATATTCCCCACAAGTCCGTCGAGAATGTCCTTCAAAGTGACAATGCCTATGCACTCCCCAAACTCATCTACCACGAGCCCTCTGCTTGCATGGGCATCACGCATTAGTTCCATGACCTTATACACTTTGGTGTTTTCATAGAAATACATAGGTTCCGTGATTATGTCGCGGATATTAAAGACAGGCTTGGCTATATTCAGCACCAGCTGCTTCAGCGTCACTACGCCCAACAGTTTGTCGGTGTCCGGATCGTTAATGGGATAAAACTCGAAGAGACTCTCTGATAGTACAGTTCCTATCTCCTGGGCAGACATATCCGCATACATCCATACGATGTCGTTTCGTGGAGTCATGATAGAATCCACATTCAGGTCTCCCAAGAGAAAAACCCGTTCCACGAGATTCTGCTCTACGGGTTGCACCACACCATATTCGGCACCTTCCTTTACTATCGACTTTATTTCTTCCTCCGTCACCTTCTCCTTCTCTGTCTTGAGACCGATTATTCTAAACAGTAACGAAGTACTGCCCGAAAGCAGGATGACAAAGGGAGACATTATCTTTGAAAGCAAATACATGGGGTGCGCCGTTATCCTTGCTATCTTTTCTGACTTTGACATTCCGATACGCTTGGGGAGTAGTTCACCAAATACCAGTGTAAGGTATGTGACAAGTACTACAATTGTGGTCTTGGCAACAGTAATGGCTATGTTTGACGATATGCCATGCTCCTCAAGCCACGATGCAAATATCACAGCTATCGTAGCACCGGAGAATATACCGGTAAGTATTCCGATAAGCGTAATGCCTATCTGTACTGTAGAAAGAAAGTTGTCAGGATTTTCAACCAATCTTAAAGCGGTCTTTGCACTTTTGTTACCATTCTTGGCATCAGCAGCCAATCGCGATTTACGGGCAGAGACCAAAGCTATTTCTGACATGGAAAATATGCCATTGAGCAGTATTAGGACGATTATGATAATGATTTCTTGCATAATGGTTTTACAGAAGGTATGAACTTGTAATGATGCTTTGTAGAATCTCCTGATTGTCAATGCCGCCCGGCACGCAGTGACGCTTGGCTAAGCAAGAAACAACTACTTATGATTCAGCTTTTCTGCCTCCACTCCTGCAGCGTCCTTGTCTCCGACGAGAAATTGACGCCTATCTTTATTACAGTCCTCGGGTCCTGCATATAAGGCTTGGCATAGTTCTTGGACTCTATCTGCCTCATGGCATCATCCGCAGAGCCGTCCAGCTTGAACTCGAAGATATATACATATTCGGGATATTCGATAATGCAGTCAACACGGGCCTTTGCCTGCACCTGCTCGTTC
>CAZPNC010000017.1:10136-33979 GCA_964587945.1 uncultured Prevotella sp.
CGTTCTTCAGCAGCCTTACACCTGACGATATCCATGAGTCCACACCCATGCTGCCGCTGTTGAAGTAACCGTTTGCAACCATAGTCAGGAATCCCTTGCGGACCTCGTTGTTGGGGAAGTCCAGCAGGTACTCGCCGGAATCCATGTCGAAGTCCTTTATCGTAAGGTAGCCGCTCTGGTAAATCATAGGCAGAGGCCGCTCCACGTCTGCCTTGTAGTCTATGAACATCTCGGGGGAGTAGACCTGCCTGTCAGTTCGTTCATCTGCTCCCGGTTGTGCTTAAGAAGCTTCTGAAGGTATGTCGGTGTGCCGGAAGCGTACCAGTAGTCGTAAATGGCGTTTTTCTTGAAGGCGTTAAGAAGGCTGAACGGGTTGTAGATGTCGGTCATTCCATCTCCGAAATGGTATCCGTCGTACTGTCTTTTCAGCCTTTCCTTCATCTCGGCATAATCACAGCGGTATTTCACTGCCATATCTGATATGGCATCATGGAAATTACTTTCCAGCTCATCCTGGGTTATTCCGCAGATAGACTCGTATCTCGAGTCCATGCTTATATCGTCTGGCTGGTTGAATCCGCTGAATACACTAACCTGGGAGAACTTCGTCACACCGGTCAGCATTACGAACTGAAGGTATTCGTCTGCACTCTTGAACGTTGAGTAGAACGCCTTCAAGGTGTTCCTGTTCTTCTCCTCCATCGGAGATTCCAGAACATCGAGGATTGGCTTGTCGTATTCGTCAATCAGTACCACAGCCCGCCGGCCCGTCTGCTCGCAGGCACGCCGCAGTATTGTCTCGAACCGTTTTCCCAATGGAATGTCAACAGGTGTCTTGCCGTATTCCTTCTCCCATTCCGCGATATAATAGTTCAGCAGTGTGTCGTTAAGTTTACCCTCTTCCGAAAAGTCAACGCCGTTGAAGTCAATCTTGAACACCGGATATTCCTTCCACTCCTTCTCCAGACTCTCCATAGCCAGCCCGCGGAACAGTTCCTTCCTTGCCTTGAAATAATATTCCATAGTGCTTATGAGCAAGCTCTTGCCGAACCTTCGCGGACGGCTTAGGAAGCATATTTTGCTTGTCGTGACCAGATGGTGCACCAATGCCGTCTTGTCCACATAAGCCCAGCCTTCGCCCACTATCTGTTCAAAATTCTGTATTCCTATAGGATATTTCATGATGATGTTTGTTATTCCGCCGCTAAGTTAATCATTTTTTTTGACAATTCATAATAATCACAACAAAATTAAGTACTATACCATTACAAATTAATGCCAATTCAAGGAATAACTTTCTACGAAGCGGAATTTTTCCATGCAAAACATATGCCTAATCAAAAAAATATCGTAAATTTGCACCTGACACCTAAATCTGCAAAATCATATAAAGTTACAAGTACACAATGAATATAAAGATATATCATACATGTAACAACTTCACTTTAGAAGTTGAAGGACGTTTGAATACAACAAACTCGGCAAAATTTGAAGAGGAGGTGAAGCAACTCTATGACCTGGAACACATAGAACTGACCGTTGATGTCTCAAAACTTACATATATAAGCAGTTCCGGACTAAGGAACTTTATTATATTGCTTAATAAAATCAAGGCAAATTCAGGGAAAATGATAATAACCAACATGAGCAGGGAAATTCTTGAGATATTCGAAATGACCGGATTTTCAAATATATTCGAAATAAAACAATCTTGATAATGATTATGAAAGAAGACAAAAGTAACGAATTGTTCAAATGCAAAGAGGCATTTGACTATTCTGCAACCGAACAGCTTTTCATCGACTCCGTAAGGGAAATGTTTGCATACCAAAGAGCGAAATCCCAAATATTTGATGGCATCTGCAACCAATACGGCTTTAATATAGACGATATAAAAACCGAAAGCGACATACTCCGCATACCGGCAGTCTTTGTGACAGCATTTAAGGAGCGGAAACTTCTCAGTGTTCCTGAAAATGAAATAGTAAAGACCTTCACATCATCGGGAACGACAGGAAGCAAAAGCCAGATTAATTGGGATAAGATATCAATGGCAAGGCAGGCGTTCATGCGTTCGAGTATAGTGGAAAGCTATGGCCTGGCCGCTTATGATGAGGAAGTGAACAATCTGATATTTTCCTATGCCCCCACTGTCTCCGGTTCCCGTGGTGCTGCTCACGCACACAACAGTTATGCCCAATTTGCCCGTGGAAGAGAAACATTCTATGCCATTGCAGCAGACAAATACGGTGAACCGGAATTCAGATTGGAAGAAGGTATAAAGGCTCTTGAACGGTTTGCCGCTTCAGGATTGCCGCTACGTATTACCGGATTTCCGGCATTTGGATATATGACCTTGAACGAATTGGATAAACGGGGTATAAGATTCCAGTTCCCGGCCGATAGTGTACTGTTCTCCGGTGGCGGGTGGAAGAACTATTCCGGGAAAACCATCTCATATCCTGAATATGTAGAACTTGTGAACAGGGTTCTCGGAATAGGAGCCGACAGAATAAGGGATGTGTATGGAATGGTGGAGCACGGAGTGCCATACATTACTTGCGAACACGGCCATTTCCACATTCCTGTGTATTCACGGGTATGTGCCGTATCGCCACACACCATGGAGATTCTTCCCGATGGTGAAACAGGATTGCTGAAACTGGTCACTCCTTATATTCGCAGCACACCCGCCCTGTCCCTGCTAAGTACCGACATGGGTTATGTTGAAAGCAACTGCCCATGTGGGCGTGAGGGCAAATATCTGGTACTGCAAGGACGCGGTGGCGTGAAGAAATATGCTGGTTGCGGCATTTCCGCGGCACAATTATTAAACAGATAAAACATTGGCTTTTATGATAGAATGGTATATGTTTGGTGATGTGTGTCAGAGTGAGACAATCACCGTTAAGGAGATAACAGACGTAATGAGAACGGCGCGCACCCATCTTGAAGCCGTGAAGAATGTGCCCGAAGTATATATATTGAATATTCTTGACCGTACAGGAAGGGTGTTCGGAGATACTACAAGCAGTTTTTATGCCGATGTGGTAGAGAAAATGCATCACCAGCTGGGCTGGTCGCGGGAAATGGTTGAAGAGGGGCTTGCCACAATATCAGATATTCTGACTTTCGATCATCTTAAGGCGCGTATCGAAGCCGATATAGATACTATGAAATATCTTGACGAGTTTACATATAACCCGGCATTCAAGGGAATGGTTAAGGCAGAGCCTTTCGGTGTCATATCCCATGTATCGGCAGGAAATGTGTTTGTGGGGGCTGTTGACACTCTTGTCCAAGGTTTGATTACCAAGAATGTGAACATATTGAAGATGTCATCGGCCGACCCATTGTTCCCGCTGATATTTGCCCAAGTACTCAAGAGCGTTGATTATAGGGGCGTATTATCAAAGTCCTTCGCCCTGGTACCGTTCAAGGGAGGCGACAAGGAAGTGGAGGCTGTGGTGAAACAGCAAAGCGATGTTCTGGTAGTATATGGCGGGAAAGAGACCGTGAAAGCATACAGAGAGGGCACCGGCTTCCATACCAAAATAATAGAATACGGACCAAAGTATTCTCTGTCAATAATGAGCAAGGAGTGCTTGAATGCGGAAAATATGGATAAGGTAGCCAATGACATGGCACGAGACTTTACCATGTGGGAACAGTCGGCCTGCTCGTCACCGCATTCCGTCTTTATAGACGATGCCAGCACTGCCGCTGCATTTGCAGAGTCGCTTGCTGAAGGGTTACGCTTCTGGAGTAGGAAAATCCCCCATAGTGCAATACCTGTCAACGAGGCCGTGGAGATATTGCGGGCACGAGAACTGGCACGAGTGGATGAAGCGTTAGGTGAGGCAAAGCTCATAATACCCGGCACAGACAACCAGGACTGGACTGTCATACTGCAGAAGAAATGTGAGTTTAAAGTATCGCCACACCATAGGACAGCATACGTTATCGTTTCTCCGAATCACGAGAGGGATACTATGGAAGCGTTAAGCCAGTACGGGCAATACATACAGTCGGTAGCACTACTGTTGCCTACGCCATTGAAAATCAGGCTGTCAGACAGACTTGTCGGTATCGGTGCCGACCGTATTACCGAAATAGGCATGATGGCACGCCGCAAGCACGGCACACCTCATGACGGTACAAGAGGCACCAGTGAGATGGTGCGTTGGGTATCGGTGGGTTCTGACAGGCCGTTTGATAATCCGTTTGACTATCTTGATGATGACAAGCGGAATGATATCACGCTGATGCGTCTGAACGCCTTTTTGGATTATGCCCGCCAGCACTCACCGTTCTATGCGGAGTGCCTGCCGCCAGGAGACCTCAAGTCCTTGAAGGACATTGCAACTCTTCCTGTCTTGAGTCCGAAGGTGCTGAAAGAGCATGTTCCACCTATGGGACACGGCCTGCTGACAGCACCGCTTGGCGAATCTATATCATTCGGCAGCGGAGGTACAACAGGTTCCCCGAAGTTCATCCATCGTACTGACAAAGAGAACCATGAGAATGCGCGGCTTATAGGCAAAGGCTATGCTCTATCCATATTTGACAAAACGGACATCGTTGCCAATCTGCTCTTTGCAGGCAACATGTGGGCATCGTTCCTCAGTCACAATGAAGCGGTAGAAGCCACAGGTGCCCACGTGCTGCCGATTGCGGGAAACATTGCCATGACAGATATCATTTCAGTGATAAAGACGTTCAAGCCCACTGGTGCAATATCTATCCCGTCCGTTATTCTGTCGTTAGCGGAATATGTGGACAAGAACAACCTATCCGACATAAAGATAAAAAAGATAGTGACCGGAGGGGAACACCTGTTTCCGGAAGCAAAGGAGTATATCTCAAAAGTCTTGGGCACTGAGAAGTTCGCATCAACCGGATATCTGAGTAACGATACCGGATGTATCGGCTTCCAGTGTGAGGATTGTACGGGAGCGGTGCATCACATTCATGAAGACTATTGCATAATGGAAGTGGTAGACCCGGAGACAAACGAACCGTTGCCTGACGGAGAATCAGGCAAGATTCTGGTAACGGATTTCTGCAGGGACCTGATGCCGCTTGTTCGTTATGATGTAGGCGACATGGGCAGGATTCTTACCCGTAAGTGCAGTTGTGGAAGACAGGTAAGACTGATGGAACTGCAGGGACGTTCGGACGACACGCTGATAATAGGCGGTGGAAATATCCAATTGGATTCTGTGGCTAAAGTTGTTGGGGCATTTGACGAGTTGTCTTATCACTTCAGGATGATAGCCCGGACAGAACACATGAAAGATAAATTCATACTTGAAGTGGAGACGAAACAGGAGACGGATGCAGCGAGATACAAGGAATTGTCTGTAGCCGTGTATGAGAGACTGCTTAATGAAAAGCATGAATTCCTCGCTTTCATGAAAAACGGAAGCATCGCCACGCCTGAAGTAAAGATTGTGGCCCCCGGCAGCCTGCCACGCAATCCACGCACAGGAAAACTGAAACAAACAATAGATGACAGACATGCTGGCAAAACGACTATCATTAATTGAAGTTACAACTGAGTTATTCCATGTAGAACCACTCCAGAACTACGTATGTTTTCTGGCGGAATATTATCATATACCGGAAAACAAGCGGTTACATCTGTCCATACTTATTGAAGAGGTCTTCACACATATTGTGAGGGAAGCCTTCAATAATCAGTCTGACGGCAAGATTACCATCATAGTGGAACTGACGCAGGCTAACTTTGTGCTGAAGTTCCATTATTTAGGCATTCCCTATGGATATAGCTTTGATGACAACAAAGATATGGAGAGTATGATAAGCAATACCCTTGTCAGAAAATTGAGTTCATCATATAAGATGACCCAAAACGGCAAGAACGGACAGATTGTAGAAATAAACATTTCATTGCCTCCTAATGTAATCGAGTCATTGCCGCTGGCAGAACATCAGGAAAGCAAAATCGTACTGGCAAGCGACAATGTGGAGTTGAGAGAGATTAGAGACAATGAGATGAAGATGTTTGTGCAGTGTCTCTACAAGGTCTTCGGCTATACATATTCGGCCGATGGAGTATATTATCCGGAAGTGCTGCTTGAACGTAAACACTTGGGACTGTATAAAGGATTTGTAGCCGTGAACACTAAGGGCGTGGTCGTTGCTCATGCGGGTATGCTTAAGGATACCGCAGACTCGGTTATCTGCGAATGCGGACAGGCCTTTGTCACTCCGCAATATGGCAAGCGAGGATTGTTTGCTGACTTGAAACGGATGCTTATAAATGATGCCGGACTGAAAGGACTGAAAGGGGTGACAAGCAGTGCCGTGACAGGTCACACGTTCACCCAAAAGGTGAATATCCATCTTGGTTGTGTTGAGACCGGACTGGAATTAGGATATATTCCGTCAGAGTTGGAAAGCGTCATAAAACGCGAGGGAGAATTGCAGCGACAATCGGTGATGCTGTACTTCTATCCTACGTCGACACACGAGAACAAGACGGTTTATGTACCTGCCTGTCATCGTGAAATCATAGAAGAGACATATCAGCGGTTGAATATTCCGCGGACAATAGTTGAATGCGAGGATATCGTAATCAATGTCAATGAAGATTCTTCAGACATTGACATGGCACTGAAAACGGAATGGAACCAGATGCTACTGACAATAAACAAGGAGGGTAAAGACCTGCATAGAAGAATCCAGAACCTTGTCAGGCAAGGACTCCTGTGCGGGGCAGCGGTAATATATGCAGCACTTCCCTTAAACAAAAGGGACACTCCGCATATAATAGGGATATTGGAAAAGTGCGGATTCTTCTATGCCGGGATAACTCCATATATACTTGCCGGCAACGATGCCATAAAAATGCAGTATATAGCTGACTTTTCACTTGATGCCAAATACGTATTGTCAGAAAGCGAATGGGGTACTAAGTTGAAGGATTATATCTTTAAATGCAAAGACAAAGCTAATAATGCGAGCTGAATGATAAACAAAGATTATACCTTGTTATGGTGGGGACAGTTTGTCAGCCAGGTGGGTAACAGGCTTTACCTGATGGCACTGTCATGGTATTTCGTGGACGAGCTGGAAAACACCTCAGGTCTGTTCCTGCTCTTTATCATTTCCAGTCTGCCCTCTCTGCTGTTCGGAGCATTGGTGGGGCCGTTGGTTGAACGATGGGGCAAAAAGAAAATATTGATAGGTTGCGATACCGTCAACGGAATATTGACTGCCATTCTCGCCATATTGGTGTATAATGGCATGGCGGATGCTGTGACAATATATGTTATATGTTTCTTGCTCAACACCGTGGCGTTGCTCTTCAACCCTGCAGTAAACTCAATGATACCAAACATCGTTACCGCCACGCAATTACAGCGCGGAATGTCGTATATTAATATGGTAACATTCCTTGGACAGATATTGGGTGCAACGATAGGCGGAATGCTCGTCGGCTTTCTCGGTGTTTACCTCACCATATTGGTAAATGCCGTTTCGTTCTTACTGTCAGCATTCTCTGAGTGCTTCATAACATACAAAGAGAGATTGAAAGAAGCGGCGGGAAATCATTTCCAGCAGATAAAAGAGGGAATAAGATACGTCATGGACAACAAATTGGTGAAGAGAGTTATCATAATAGCTGTCGGATGCAATCTCTTCATCCCCGTGATATTTGTATATATCCCCATACTTGTCAAGAACACCCTCGGGCTCGGTGCCTTTGAATATGGCATTGCCGATGCCATGATACCGGCAGGTTCCGTGCTTATTTCCTTTGTCTTGGCCCGAAGGGTAAAACAGGAGTTGCCACTCACCGTATTGGTCATTGGCCTTGGAGTCTTGGCGGTATGCTGTTTCCTTATTTCAGCCTTTGCACAATATTGGATAACGCTGGCATCACTCTTCGTCTATGGCATCTGTGTGAACTATATCAATATAAATGTCATCACATATTTCGTGAAAAGCGTGGATGCCGATTTCAGAGGACGTTTCTTCTCCATTCTGGGATCATTCTCATACACAAGTGTTTCACTGTCGTATGCTCTGGCTACCGCTTTCATGCACCTTGCAGACATAAGGGTGGCATTGGCATTGAATTCCATTGGATTGCTGGCGTGTGCAATGCTTGCTTTGATATGGAACAGACAACCTGAACTGAAAACAAAAACTTTATAAACAGAAAGATATGCTTGACTATCATGAATTACTGACAGACGTATGGAACAATGTTTCGGGCTACCGGAAATTTGTTGAAGAAGAGATAGGAGAAACTGCCGCTTTGCCTTCAATGGAAAAACTTCCCTTGCAGACCAAACAGAACTATCTGCTCAAATACCAGCTTCAGGAACTATGCCGTGAGGATGACATGCAGAATTTCCATCTTATAGGTGCCAGTTCGGGATTCAGCAAGACCGGCGCGATATATTGGCCTAAACGCCCATGTGATGAACTCGGATACATGAATTCGATAGAAACAATGTTGGTAAACAATTATCACATTGACAAGAAGAGGACTCTGGTGATAGAATGTCTTGCTTTTGGAATGTGGATAGCCGGAATGCAGATAGCAGCGGCAATACGCAGCATTGCATCCTCAGGAAAATATTCGTTTACTATTGCCACCCCGGGATTGGACTTCAAGGCCACTGTACGTGTCATTAAGGATTATAAGGATATATTCGGCCAGATACGGATAATAACCAATCCATCCAACATCTCCGCTTTCACGGCACTGCTCGACGAGGAGAAGATAAAGCTGGCTCCGGCAAGCATCTGGTTCCCCGTGGTAGGCGAGTATTTCACAGAGCAGTTCAGGGAGCATGTCGCAAGTATATATGGCCATCCTGTTGATTCGCCATACGTCGTATGGACTGGTTACGGAAGTGCCGATACCGGCGATGTAGCTGTGGAAACAACCTCGACAATAGCCTTGAGAAAGTATTTCCACCATAACAGGCAGGAGTGTGACAAGATGTTCGGCACAACCTCGGCACCAATGATACTTGCATTGTCTTCAGCAGTATATATAGAGATTATTGATGGCAACATAGTGGTGACGAAGAATCAGTTTATACCGCTGATAAGATATAACACCAAAGACAACGGAGGATTGCTGTACAGGAAAGACCTGCAAGGGAAAATACCAAATGAGATATTCGAGTCGTTGCCTGAAGAAATGATATATGTGTATGGAAGAGCCGACAACGCGGTGATATTCTATGGAACAAACCTGATGATAAACGATATAAGCGACCATCTGTTGTCCTTGCCCGAAGACAAGAAATACGGAGGTCTCTATACGGTACACGAGACACAGAAGAACGGCATAAACTGCTTTGAATTCATTATCTATACAAAAGGTACAGACGGTGTGGACGCACAGTGGTATTTCAATTCATTGATAAAGTTCCTGTCATCCCACAGTGCCGAATTTGCCATAAAATACAGTAATCTTTCCCATTCCGTGAATGTACCGTTGATAACAGTGGATGTGAAAGACGTCAAGACATTGGATTCACAGACAAAGCATCGTTTTATCATTTAAACAGTTGTTTCCTGCTTAGGCAAGCGTCACTGCGTGCCTAAGCAAGAAACAAATACTTAGCATTATATCTACATCTCTACTTCATTTAAAACATACACGAACTCACTGTCAGCGCACCTATGATGGAAGTCAAGGCAGTGAGGACAGCGTTTACTATAACGCTCCATTTGTTGTTCATAGAACCCTCCTTTACATTTTTAGTTATAGATTAGGCGTACAGGTCCCACTAAGAGACCTGTACTTTCCTTTCTCACCCTACACCATCTTGATGGCCTTGATGCCATCGGTGAAGGTGCGCACCAGCTTGCCGTTCTGCTTCCTGCCCTCGGCAAGGAAGTTGACCACGAAAGCATCGATGTTCTCGTTGGCGTTGAACTCCTCCTCGCTGTTAGCACCATTGGTACGCAGACCGATGGCGAAAGTCCCGAGACCGTCAAGTTTCACCTTGTTGGAGTTTTGGAGTTCATCCTTCATCACGCTTATCATCTCGGTAAGCACTGCAAGAACGTCACCCTTGGTCATGGAACTGGTACGCTGTATGCGTTCTGCTATTACCTCAAGGCTTACGGTAGATGGATGGACTGCGCGGCCATACCATTTAAGGTTACCGCCTTTACGTGTGTTTTGTTTGGTTGAATACTGAATTGCCATTGTGTTTTTCCTTTCTTTTTTTAATAAGGTTAGTAAATTGGTTGTTGGTGTTTGGTTGTTGGTCGGAGTGCTTATTAAATTGGTGGTTAGTATTAGGTCAGATATATTAAAGAATTAAGCCCGACAGACCCAAAACCGTTAACCCAAAACCGTTTTCCAAAAACCCAAAACCGTTAAAGCCCGTCACAACCGGTAGTCCGACCTCACCATGTGCCGGTTCTCCCTCTCCGCTGTGAAACTAACGTGCAGGCAGTGCACCTTGCCCTCCTTCATTTCAAGCAGCATCTGGTCAAAATCCAGATTGTCACGGATGAAGTTGAATACCTTCCGCGCCATCTCCAGCGACCCCACATGTATGTCGGCCGCCTCACCACGCAAATGCTGCGAAGACTGTGACCCACCGATTTTCTCATTCAGCGGCAGGCATCGGTAACCGCTCGTTATCCGTATCACGCCAAAACGCATCCTAAGAGGTTCCAGCACGTGTATGCAGAGGTTCTGCAGCGCCTCCACACTGTCCACGTCAGGTTCGTTGTCAATGCCATACCTTATGGCTGTTGCGCTGCGTGTGAATTCCGATAGGCAGAAATGCCTGCTCAGCCGTATGTCAGCCGGAGCGATAGTGTTGTTTTCCATGGTTTCTGTTTTTCATTAAGGTTAATTCATTGTACTTGTTGCAGATTCTATGTCTGCGTACATCAACATAAGTGATTGCCCATACTTCTTCTTTTTGTTTTACCTGTTGATTATCAGTGCCGCTTGCCAAAGCAAGAAGCAACAATTTTATAAAACAACCACTTAAGTGTTTTCCATAGCATCAGGAATAAGGTCATTCTGTTATAGGTCATACCGACCGTTGTTCTCCTGTTTCTGTTTGCAAAGTTACAACATTACGCAACCGTTTCCAAGCATTATATGTATAGTCTTGTGTATAGAAATATGTATAGACCGTATTTCCATCACCTTTACGCTCCGTTTTCCTCACGTAAACATACCGTCATACCTCATCAGCAGCGGCAGGACCTTACGCCCCTTCCTCTGCTGCGCCCGCGCCACCAGCTGGTTGGGATTGCGCGGCACCTCAACATGCACTATCGCACATACACGCCGCACCAGTTCAAGGAACGTCAGCGGCAAGCCATACATGTCCCTCATCACGTCAGAGCAGTACAGTATGTGTACCATCTCCATCAAGTCTGTCTTCGATGAACGCCACCTAAGACCTTCAGACTCACTGCGCCCCATCAGTGCCACCATGTCGGCAACTATGCGCTCCCTGTTTTTTTTCTCCATATTTCTTTCATTCATTAAACAACTACTTATAAGTAAGTAAGTGGACAAAATTAGTTTTATAACCCTCTTTTATTGAAGTCGTTGATTATCAGTGGCGCTTGCCAAAGCAAGAAACAACTGCCTATATATTAAGGTAGATTTACAGCATGGCCATTCCTTTCTTTGAACAATCAAACTGAAATCTGGTGCAAAATTAACTTCCTACTGCGCACAAACAGTTCAATCATAAAAAAACTTAGTTAAAGATATATAGAATTTAAGAAAAATTATTTAACGCAGAAGAAAAAACTGATATTTTAATCAAAAAAACTAACATTCTTACTTCAACCTATTCGGTAATAAACTACCATTGGTTTGCCACCGCAAGTGCAAACGACAGGTTCACATTTTTAAGATAGGTTCTATAAAATCCCACCGTAGAATAAAACAAGACACGGTCTGCTGATGTTTTTTCCGGATTTATATAACCCACCTTGACAATCAACTCCCAACCTGAAAAACACGGAAAATCGTCGTATGTTTTATTCCATTCCCAATCTTTGATTTTTATTTTTATATCTTTTATAAACTAATGAATATAATAAAGAATAATAATAAAGCATTGTGGAAAAGTGGATAACGTTATTCTTCCACTACCTTTTTGCATGACGGAAGTGCCTGTTTTACAAAGAAAAACGAATGTATTCACACAGTGAAAAGATAGTGTTTGCAAACCGTGGAAAAAGCGTTTATAAGTGTTTTATAGCCTTGTGGATTTCCACACGGTATTTACATTGCACTTTGATGTGTTAATAAACAAGTGGTTATGAAATTGTTTTCAGCATGTTTTCCACTACTTTTCCACATAGTTATCCACAGTTTTTGTGGGTTGTTTGTCACGACAATGTAAATACAACGTATGAAAACCCTAAGTCAACATTGGGCAACATGTATAAAACGATAACGTAACGGTAAAGCGCCGTAGGTGCGACATAATTTCATATTGCATGCGATATGCCATGACGATGTATATGAAACTATGTCGCACCTACGGCGCTTGTTACTGTTGTTGGGTGTGCAATTGTAGATTGGGCTCACGCCCTACCCTATATTATGTCGCACCTACGGCGCTTTGCCGTGTCAAAAAATATATTGTCAAAAGGTATGCATACATTCATTTTATATCTTAAACATTCATTTTACATCCCAAACGTTGATTCTACATCTCAAATGCTGGTTTTACATCTTAAATGCTGGTTCTACATCCAACACATCCCGAGTTTTCATTATTTATATGATGAAACGATTGCAAAGAAATATCCCCCATCACTGCTGATAAACGGCGGTGATGGGGGATGTGTGTTTGGGTGTTCTGTAAGTCTTATTAACCGAAGTTGTCGAAACTTATCATGTCGTCTTCCACACCGAGTGAGTGGAGAAGGTCAAGAACGGTCTTTGACATCATCGGAGGTCCGCAGAGATAGTACTCTATGTCCTCTGGTGTTTCATGTTGCTTGAGGTATGTGTCGCCCAATACTGGTGCTATGAATCCTGCTGTGTACTTCACGCCGAGACTGTCTGCCTTGGGGTCCGGACGGTCCAGTGCAAGGTGGAAGTGGAAGTTAGGATATTCCTTCTCCAGTTCGAGGAAGTCTTCCATGAAGAACACTTCGTCGATGGCACGCGCCCCATAGAAATAGTGCATCTCACGGTCGCGTATGTGGAGCGTCTTCAGCAGGTGCATGATCTGCGCACGTAGCGGAGCCATGCCAGCACCACCGCCTACCCATATCATCTCACGTCCTGTGCCGTAGTGTGGGTGGAACTCTCCGTAAGGTCCGCTCATGCGCACCTTGTCGCCTGGTTTGAGTGAGAAGATGTATGTTGATGCTATGCCGCACGGCACGTCCATGAATCCCGGTCCTTGCTCTCTTGGCTTGAATGGCGGTGTTGCAATGCGGACGGTGAGGGTAATGATGTCGCCCTCGTCGGGATAGTTGGCCATAGAGTATGCGCGTATGGTAGGTGTGTTGTTCTTCTGCTTCAGTCCGAAGATTCCGAACTTCTCCCATGTAGGAGCATAGAGGTCGCCAATCAGTTCTCTGTCCATGTCGCGTCCGTAGTCGATGTCGTACTCTGGTATGACAATCTGTGAGTATGATCCAGGTTCGAAGTCCATGTGTTCTCCCGGAGGCAGCTGCACCTTGAACTCTTTTATGAATGAGGCCACGTTTCTGTTGCCAATGACGGTGCATTCCCATTCTTTCACTCCGAGTACGCTTTCAGGCACTTTCACTTCCATGTCGCCTTTTATCTTGGCCTGACATCCGAGTCTCCAGTTGTCTTTTATCTCCTTACGTGTGAAGTGTGGCTTCTCAGAGTCGAGAATCTCGCCGCCGCCTTTGAGTATCTGCAGCTTGCACTGCCCGCAACTGGACTTTCCTCCGCATGCAGATGGGAGGAAGATGCCGTTTTCGTTTAGTGTGTTCATTACACTGCCGCCTTGTTCCACTTCCAGTTTTGTGTCGCCGTTGACTGTAAGTGTCACATTGCCGCTGGGACTAAGGTATTTCTTTGCCACCAGCAATACTATGACCAGAATGAGTATCACTACGAGGAATACTCCTATGCTGGCTAAAATATATGGTATGTTCATTTTTGTAGGCCCCCTCCCCAGCCCTCCCCGCGGGGAGGGAGCAAATAGGGAATGATGGGGTGTTTATTATTATGTTGTTGTATGGAAAAGTTCCGTTACGTCCCTTTCATTGTCATCATGGCAAAAGGGCGTATTCTCTACCCTCCCCCGGGAGGGGAAGGGGGTGGGGCTTTATATTTTCAGTCCAGAGAAACACATCATGGCCATAGCCATGAGTCCCACCACGATGAAACTGATTCCGAGTCCCTGCAAAGGTTTCGGCACATCGCTGTAAGCCATTTTCTCACGTATGGCACCCATTGCCACGATGGCGAGTGTCCATCCTATTCCGCTGCCTATGGCATACACCACAGCATCCCATACGCTGCCAATATACTGTGAGCTGGCGGGGTCCATGTTTATGCGTTGCTGCATAAAGAGCGAGGCACCCATGATGGCACAGTTTACGGCAATCAGCGGCAGGAAGATGCCCAAGGAAGCATAAAGCACCGGTGAGAACCTCTCTACAACCATCTCCACCAGCTGCACAATGCCGGCAATTACGGCAATGAAGAGTATGAAGGCGAGATAACTGAGGTCCACGCCCTCAAAGAGACAGTCGGGTCCCAGCACCTTCGTCTGCAGAAGGTAGTTTGCTGGAACGGTGACGAACAGCACGAACGTCACGGCAATGCCGAGGCCGAGTGATGTCTTTACGTTCTTTGACACGGCAAGGAAAGAACACATGCCGAGGAAGAACGCGAAAATCATGTTGTCTACAAATATAGACCTGAAAAACAAATTTATGATATGCTCCATTGTTTACTTCTCCTCTTTATAGAAATATGCACGATGTATCCATATTACGCATCCAATCATGATGAGTGCCATGGCTGGCATGGCCATCATGCCGTTGTTGATGTAACCGAAGTCGTAGGCTCCTTGCGGAATAATCTGGAAGCCCAGCAGTGAGCCTCTGCCTAAAAATTCGCGCAGGCCGCCAACGATGACGAGTATCATGCCGTAGCCCAGTCCGTTGGCGAAACCGTCAACGAAAGAGTGCCATGGCTTGTTCTGCATGGCGAAGGCTTCAAGGCGGCCCATCAGTATGCAGTTGGTTATTATCAGTCCTACATAGACTGACAGTTCCACGCTGACGTCATAGGCGTATGCCTTTAGTACCTGACTGACGATTGTCACCAGTGCGGCTACCACCACAAGTTGCACAACGATACGTATGCGTGTAGGTATCGTCTTGCGTATGATGGAGATGATAAGGTTACTGAATGCTGTTATTATGGTCACCGCCAAGCCCATCACCAAGGCTGGCTTCAGCTGCGACGTGACAGCAAGGGCGGAACAGATGCCAAGCACCTGCACCAACACGGGGTTGAGGATATTCAGCGGACTGAGAAACACCTCTTTTAATTTATTGCCTAACATTTTTTTTTATTTGGTTTTTGGTTGTTGGTTTTTGGTTGTCGGTCTTTGGATTAATTATGGTCTTTGGTCTTTGGATTACCCGATTGTATGCCCGTAAGACCTACAACCTATAACCTACAACCGTATATAACCCATAACTACTTCAACAAGTAATTCTTGTATTTATTGAAACCATCAAGCAGCATATCGCTCACACCGTTGCTGGTGAGTGTGGCTCCTGTCACGCCATCCACCTGCGTCTGCTCGTCCTTCACCTCATTGGCCTTCAGCACCTTCAGCACGGGTGTGCCTGCGGCGTCATAGATAGTCTTGCCGGTGAACTTGTCCTGCCATGCCTTGCTGTCCTTTATCTCAGCACCCAGTCCGGCAGTCTCGCTTTCATGGTTGAAGTATGCTCCGAACACGGTGCGACCGTCTTCGTTGACGGCTATGTAACCCCAGATAGGGCCCCACAGTCCCATGCCAAATACGGGAACAACAAACTTCTTCTTGCCTTCGACATTACAGATATACAGAGCCAGACGGCCGTCCTTGTAGTCAGCACTGCTCAGTTTGAAACCAGCGTTCTCGCCGCCTTTTCCGCCTTGCTCCACAATGTTGCCTTCGGCGTCTATTATGGCATCGGCGTCAATGACCTCTTTATATTTCTCCGCACTCTCCGCATTGCCGAGGTCGCGTATGTTGAGGGCAGCCAGCACCTGCTTCTTCTTGTCGAGAGCCACATTGACATCCTGCGTCGGCTTCAGCGCCGAACTGACGAATGCCAGCAGAAAGGCTACTATGACCACCACAATGCAACTATACATTATTATATATGAGTTGGCATTGGTGTTCAGTCCCTTCTTCTCCGGTGCAGGAGTCGTGGTGTTCTCCCCCTGCTGTGATTCAGGCTCTGTTATCTCCTCAAAGACATTTGTCTGCTTACATATCGGGCATTGTTCCGGTGCGCTGTCGCCTTCGTAAACGTAGCCGCAGACTTTACACTTGAATTTTTTCATCTTTTTATTATCGTTATTGGTTGTGGATTTCCGTTTTCAGGTATCATTGTCTGCCGCAACACCGGCAAGCAACAACCTGAGCCCGTAAAAACCTGACTATCCCCTTTTCAGTCTCCTGTTGATATTAGTCTGCACCACGAAGTAGTCTATCGTCGGCGCCATCATGTTGCCGAAGAGTATGGCAAGCATCATGCCCTCAGGGAAACCGGGGTTCATCACCCTTATTATCACTGCCAGTGCGCCGATTATGGCACCGTATATGTATTTGCCTGTCTCTGTGCGTGCCGACGTTACAGGGTCTGTGGCCATGAAGACAGCACCGAAGCAGAAGCCGCCCAGCACTATGTGTTCATACCATTCTACCGGTGTCTGGCCTGTGGCCTTGAAGATGGCAGCCATCACGCCGCCGCCTATGAAGACGCTGAGCATGGTCTTCCATGACGCTATGCCCGTCCACAGCAGTATCACTGCGCCGAGGGCTATCGCTATGACGCTGGTCTCGCCTATGGAGCCCGGTATGAAACCGAGGAAACTGTCCATCAGCGATGCCGTGGGCATCTTTCCTGCGGCCATCTCGCCAAGCGGTGTGGCCATGGTGAAGGCATCAGGGAGGTCGTTGCCGAAGCCGAGAATGCTGTCAGTATTCACCCACACGGTGTCACCGCTCATCTTCGTAGGATAGGAGAAGAAGAGGAAGGCTCTGGCAAGCAACGCCACATTGAAGATGTTCATGCCCGTGCCACCGAAAATCTCTTTGCCGAAGATTACGGCAAAGGCAACGGCAAGGACTATCACCCACAGTGGACAGCCTACTGGTAGAACCATCGGTATGATGATGCCGCTGACGAGGTAACCCTCCTGTATCTCCTCACCTTTCCACTGCGCCCACGCGAACTCTATGCCGAGGCCGATGATGTAACTGACCAGTATCTTGGGCAATACGGCAAGAACACCGTAGATGAACATATCAATGAAGGTTCCCTGCACGCCTGCAGCAGCGTAGTTCTGATAACCTATGTTATACATACCGAACAGCAGTGCGGGGATAAGGGCTATGACCACGATACTCATGATGCGCTTTGAGTCAATGGCATCGTGGATGCTGGCTCCGGTCCTCGCTGTGGTATTGGGCACATAGAGGAATGTCTCGAAACCGTCGAACACGCTGCGCAATGCGTGCAACTTGCCGCCGGGTTCAAAGTCAGGCCTTATCTTGTCTAAATAATTCTTTATAAAAGACATTGTTTTTCTTGTTTTTAAGTTGATGATTGACTGTTAAGCGTTTTCCTTCCTCAGCATATCCAGACCCTCGCGCACTATGCGCTGCAGTTCCAGTTTGCTTGAATCAACGAATTCCGCTACGGCAAAGTCCTCAGGACTGACCTCGTATATGCCCAACTGCTCCATCTTGTCGATGTCGCCGGCAATGATGGCCTTCAGAAGATACTCGCCGTATATGTCCATCGGCAGCACCTTGTCATACTCACCGCTCATTATGATGTGTCTCTCGCCACCCTTCACACGGGCGTCAAGACGGTAGTTCTTCTTTCCGCACAGCCATGAGAAATAACTGCGGCTTACGGAGAACTGCCCGAAACGTGGCATTATCCATCCAAGCATCTCGTCGGCCGTGTCACCTTCTGGTATCACCGTCACTTCGCTTGTATGCGCGCCGAGGAAACCCTCTGCTGACGTAACCTTGCCCGTAAGCGGATTGCCGTTGATGATGCGCACCTTTACGTTGTCCTTGACGTTGTTTTCAAGCAGTCCGGAGAGTTGCTGCCCCACCATCATGTCGGTGTAGGCCGGTTCCTTTACCTCACTGCCTGCCAATGCCACGGTACGCATAAGGTTAACCTTGCCCGTGTTCATCAGTCTGCCGAAGAACAGCACTGCCGTAGGCTCGACCGTCCATACGGTCTCACCCTTGTTGACGGGTGCGAGATTATTCACCTGGACGCCCACGTTGCCCGTCGGGCATTTGCCGTGGAACTCCACTGTCTCCACATCCTTTGCCTTACGCAAAGCCAGCGATGTCTGTCTGGAACCTATGCCGAGATAGGTCTTCGCCATCTTCGACAAAGCCGTCAGTCCGGCCTGGAAATCCTTTTCCTGACCACGCAGCTCGAAATCGAAGTCGCCTGCAAGCGGCATATCGCGCAGTGCGGAAACGAAAATCGCCTTAGGCTCTGTCTGCGGATTCGTTGACACAGCATAAGGCAACTGGTTGATGTACCCGAAGAGACCGGCTTCAAGCAAAGCCTCCTTCACCTGTTCTCCATTCATGGCTGCAAGGTTCTTCACGCCAAAGTCCGTTGCTTCCTGCTTGGCGTCAGCCTTCACGCGGATGCTAAGCACCTTTCTGCGTTCTCCACGCTCCACCATGCTCACGGTACCGCTGACAGGAGAGGCGAACCTCACCTCAGGGTAGTCCTTGTTGACGAACAGTGCATCGCCAGCCTTAACCACGTCGCCTTCCTTCACAACCACTTTCGGTTTCACACCCTCAAAGCAGTCGGGCTGCAAGGCATACACACCGCCACCGGAAAGAGCACGTTTACGTGTCTCTGCCTTTCCGGCAAGGTTGATGTCAAGACCTCGATGTAATTTGATGATTCTTGTCATAAAGATAAATTGATTTTTATGTATTTTGATTCTGTATCCTTGTATAAATAAGTGTGCATACCTATTATAATAGTGTCTTGTCTGATTCCCTTATTGTCAGTGCCGCTTGCCTGAGTAAGAAATGACCACTTAATTATTAATGTATATAACTTTGCCGCTCAATTGCCTAAATATTAGCAATTCAGCGACAAAGTTAATAATAATCTTTTGAAAAAGACGCAAAAAGATGTTATTAATTTATTCTCGGTGCCGTTAAGGGGCATAAAAGTGGAATTATGCAATTTACAGTTTGCAAAGTTTTCTGTGTTTTTCCGTAAAGGTTTAGTCTGTCTGCCTGTATAATCAAAGCACAAAGAATGGCTTGCTTTCCTTGTTCCGACAGCATTGAACCGTATTACGCCAACCATGTTCTTCAAACTGCCCCTGACTGAAAAACGGTAGTAAAGGCTTGTGACCAATACTACCGTTTGTAACGGTTATGATGTGACAATGTCACCATTGATATACATTCGGATATTCTTGAACTATAAAATGAAATCCGTTACCCATATCGGTGCGAATATTAATATGCTGAATTTGATCCGACATTTTAGAGAATCCATTCATTTGCTTGGCTACATCGCTTGGAACACTTTCTAAGGCGAAGACTTTTTTCCTTACTGAGAAAATAGCTATACGATGGCTATAAGAATCTATTTTTCTATTTATTTCATCACAGTGGCGGAGTTTTCTGATAGAATCTTCCATCTGTTTATAAGCATAAGCCCGTTTTCCCGGCTTTTGTTTTCCACACACTTCATATTGTTCCAGGTACTGCGGTCTGCTACACGTCATATCAGTAACCGCTATTTTTTCATCTGAATACATCAGCAAATCGCAGCATCCACCTTGAGATATGTCCTTTATATTACTGAATTTCTGAAAAATATCTTCTAATCTTATTATATGTATCTCTTTATCTGATTTATGTAAAGAAACCTCTTTTTCACCACAAGATTCGGAAAAATACTTATTGCAATCATTACATGATTTATCGTCAGTCGTAGAAAAGTCTCCCTTTTCAATTCTTTCTTCAACAGTGATTATCTTTGTACTTTTATATGACTGTGCAAAATATTGTTCTAATAGCCTTTTCATATCAATTTTTCAGAGATATGTATTCATTGTATATGTTGTCCATCTCTTCATTCAAATCCATCATGTTGACCATTGTCTCACCGGTTTGGATGTCTTCTCCAACAACAGATTGAATCTTACCATCAAATACGCGAAAAACAGATAAATCCTCTTTTCTAACCAAACCTTGTTTGTCATTATTCTTTATACTTCTACGTAAAAGAACATTCAGATGGCTGATGATATAAGGACTATGAGTAGCTAACATCAATGTCATATTATAATCTCGCTCCGGATTACCATAAACACTGTCTGTAAGGAAATCCATCAATGAAGTCTGGCTGGAAGGGAACAGGCTGAGTTCGGGTTCTTCTATTATAAGATGTACATTCTTGCTTGCGAAATCGCCTATGTTTTTCACCGCCTTAAAATCACTGAGCTGGTCTGATTTTGAAACATAAGATAATATGGCATTGTTTATAGAAGCGACCAAATCGTAATATTTAGAATAATATTCAACAATAACATTCATGGTTACAATATTCTGTGTACCAGAAGAGGCTTCATTAAGTTTTATTCCGAAATCATTGGTGTTAGAGCCGGATACAATCATATATTTAAGTCCTTGCGGCGTTCTTTTTACGACAAAGTGCACACCTAAATTAAGGACATCCAATTCTTTCACGGTTTCCACAGCAGTCTCAAAATCACTATAAGTTTCATTTGGATAAAACATATTCTTCTTTATTGATGTGTTGTTATCAACAAGGTCAGGAATAATGTTTCTTTTGTCAGAAATGAAAGATATCTTTTCCAGGCTTAATTCTGTCTTTGGAATATATACATTAGTACCTTTTAATGTTTTACCATTGGAATCCCAAATTAAATGGCAAAAGTTGTTATGATACTCTAAAACAGTGTTTGGCTTGATATAACCAAGCATACCACTATTCTTAAGAAGATTGACAAATGAAAAACGGAATGGGGACTTCTTTATACCTGAGTGTTTCAGAAAAGAACGAATATTAACCATTTTGTATATCCAGCGAAAAAGAGATATCAATTTCATGATTGTACTTTTCCCACTTCCAGATTCACCGACAAAGATTGTTATTTTTCTTATGTCAGAAATATAGACTTCTTCAACTGGTCCGAAATTTTTAATCAATATCTGTTCCATGTAATCTTTTTTCTTTACATTAACGAGAAAACAGCATTGAAGCATCAATGCTCGTTAATATAATTATATGTTTTTTGCATCAGCGTACAGAACACAGCTGATGCATGAATGCAAAGATAGCGGTTTTTGCTGAGATAATCCATGTATATTACCCTCTTTCGCATAATTTATTGTTTTTTACAACTCCATATTCTCTTTTGCCGTCTTCTCGATAGCTTCGTCGTGGCCGGTGAGCGCAGCAAAGGGAGCAAACTGGAAAGCCCGGTTGCACATCGGCATCTGCGGATGATGTTGCGACACATGATGCGGTAAATCTATAATATCATCAAATTCATTGTTCATGACCTATGTCCTCCTATCTGTTTGTTTCTATCCTTGGCCGTAGCACCCTCGTCGTAACTTGTACCTTTTAGTATGGCGTTCTTGCCCAACCGCTGTTTTATGGCAATGAGGGCCTCCTGCATCCTACGTTCCTTTTGCCTCCGTGCTTGCTTCTCCTGCTGTTTTCGCTCCATCTCTTCATAGTCGGTAAACAAATCGAGCTGAACGGCTTTAGGCTTCTTTGATAAAGATTTTTCCTCACTTATAATCCGGTTCATGGATATGTTTATCCTGCGTATAAGCAAATCCTTGTTCACCATTTCCGTGTACTTTTGCACCATGGCATCTATTATCAGTCTTGACGACGAACTGTACTCCCCCAGATTAATGGTGCCATGTGCAGGCTTCGGCGTTTTCCTGCCATAATAGTCCACCGCCACCGGACCACCATACTTTGCCGCTATCTGCGGGTTTGTAAGGCTCTCTATGTCGTAGCCGACGTATAGCACCATCTGGTCTGTCACCAGTTTCTTTCCTACCAGGTCGAGTGACATTGCATCCGCCATCTCCCTAACCACCACCAATCCCTTCTTGAAGGTATAAGGTTCATGAAGCACCTGCCCCCGACTCATGGAGTTGGTTTCCGGCTTGTAAGCCTTGGCACATTCCATCGTACACGGTTCCCATCCCCAGGCATGGTCTATCAATATTTCAGCATTCACGCCAAAGAGTTTATAGAGCAGGTTCTCGTTGGTTAGCGACATACGTGCTACCTTACCCATACAGTCCATGCCATATTGTGACAGTTTGCCGGCAGTGCCACGTCCTACACGCCAGAAGTCGGTTATCGGCCTGTGGTTCCACAACTGTCTGCGGTATGACATCTCATCAAGTTCCGCTATGCGCACCCCATCCTTGTCAGCCGGAATATGCTTTGCCACAATGTCCATAGCCACCTTACACAGATACATATTCGTCCCGATGCCTGCAGTAGCGGTGATGCCCGTACTGTCGAGCACATCGTGTATCATCTTAATCACAAGTTCGTGTGCCGTCATCCTGTATGTCGCAAGATAGTCCGTGACATCAATAATCACCTCGTCAATAGAGTACTTCAGTATATCCTCAGGAGCTATATATTTAAGGTAAATCCTGTAAATGCGTGTACTGTACTCTATGTATTTTGCCATGCGTGGCACAGCACGTATAAAGTCTATTTCGCATTCAGCGTTACGTTTGATTATTCTGTCATCCGATGATTTCACGGTGAAGCAATGGTTAGGTATGCCCCTTCTGCGTTCATCGTTCACCTCACGCACACGCTGCACCGCTTCAAACAAACGGGCACGCCCACTGATACCATACGCCTTGAGCGACGGAGTGACAGCCAGACAGATAGTCTTCTCTGTTCTGCTCTCGTCAGCCACCACAAGGTTGGTAGTCAATGGATCAAGTCCTCGCTCCACACATTCCACGCTGGCGAAGAAACTCTTTAAATCCACAGCACAAAATATCCTTTGCTTGTCGGTCATAAGTAGTTGTTACGTTAATGGCAGATTGGCACAGCCATGACTATCTTATTTGCCTAATACTCCGATTTCCTTAAAAACCTTTGTGTTCTTTCCGCGATGCACATCTTTCTCAAAATCAAAATCGAGAAACGGTGAAACATTTTTACCGTCAAATAGTTTCTTACGGGCAATAGGACTATAACCATCAAATCCTTGTTGTAACGTACTTGGACATATACTAATCTGCATCATACTTTTGGCTGCAAAGTTATCAAAAAAGCATGAGAAAAACAAATAAAGTATGATATATTATACTTCTTTATTTCAGGCTTTGGTATTCCTCGTCTCTGACAGCCTCCAGCCATTCGTTGCTTGCATTTTCGCCTTCAACCTCGATGGCTAAATGAGCAAACCAACTGTCAGCGGCAGCTCCATGCCAATGCTTTACACCGGCAGGAATATTTACCACATCACCCGGCTTCAAAGATCGGGCAGGCTTACCATCTTCATGGTACCAGCCGCGACCGGCAACGCA
>CAZPNC010000017.1:34079-35743 GCA_964587945.1 uncultured Prevotella sp.
CAACAGAATTGGACAAGGCTGATAATTCAAAAATACTATCCCCAAGAGAAAGACAGCTGCTTGGCCTTATATAATATTCTTTTATTGAAGTCGTTGACTATCAGTAGCGCTTGCCTAAGCAAGAGACAACTACTTAATAATTTTTTTTCTGTCATCAATGATAGGAACGAGATTTTCTAATGCCCAATCCACCAGATCGTGCATGTGGGGAAGAAAAGAACGAGCTCTATCGGTCAACTCATATTCCACACGAGGAGGAATCTCTGCATACGCCTTGCGTAATACAAAGCCGTCAGCCTCGAGAGCACGAAGCGTTACACTCAACATCTTCTGTGAAATATCTCCAATGCTCTTCTGGATATCCTTGTAACGCGTCGGTCCCTCATTGCACTCAAGTGAGTGAAGGATAAGCAGACTCCACTTGTCGCACAAACGAGCCAGCACATTGCGGATTGGACATTGAGGAAACAAGGGATCGATAATCTGATTTTTTGCCATGTATAATTGTATTTAGTGTGTTACTGACCTTCCGTTCGCAAAGTTACTCATTTTTCTCAATACACGAATAAAACAAGAGGTCAAAAGGATGATTAACTCCTCATGACCTCAATATTTTCATGTTTTTCAACTTAAAGAATATAAACAATTGTATGCCTTACCACTTTACAGGGCCTTCGATGATGTTGCCATCTACCATGAAGTTATCTGCCTCTGTAAATGAGTTAGCCTTATACTGAATGCACATCATTACCATTTCCATATCACCAGTGTTGTGTAATGCACGTACACCAGCTGGAGCTACTCGGATGATGCTGCCTTCGCTTACCTTCTCAATTTCACCATCTACCTGATATTCACCTTCGCCAGAGATAATAACATAAAACTCCTCATGTGTCTTGTGAGAGTGGAGGAATGGAGCATTTTCGCCAGCAGCAAGTTTCTGAAGTGATGCCATGGCTCCAGTCATACCAAGTTCTTCACCAAGGAACATTTTTCCTTCTACGTTCTGCCAACCACCGAGGTTTTTAATTGCATAGTTCTTTGCCATAATACTATTGTTTTATGAGTTTTAATATTCAAAAGTAGCGTTACTTACACTTACTTTTCGAGTGCAAAGGTAGCTACTTTATGATTATAAACCAAGAACGCACGATGAGGTGAGTCACGCACCATTGGGTAAGTAATGCTGATTATCAGCTACTTTCCAAAAGAGAGTTTTTATTCTTTTAACGATGAACTTTAATTCATTAAGTAGTTGTTTCTTGCTTAGACAAGCGCTACTGATAGTCAACGACTTCAATAAAAGAATATTATAAAACTATACGTATCGACTGTAGACGACGAATGGGAATAACAACGGACAAGAACACGGCAAAGCGCCGTAGGTACGGCATAGTTCCATATACATCGTCATGGCTTATCGTCTGCAATATGGAATTATGTCGCACCTACGGCGCTTATTCATAAATGACACCAACGGATGAGACAGGGCTCACGCCCTGCCCTATGCTATGCCGCACCTACGGCGCTTGTTTGTAGATAATGGCAACGAACAGGAAACGGCAAAGTCCAATACTCATTTATAGATAATGGCAACGGACAAGAACACGGCAAAGCGCCGTAGGTGCGACATAATACAGGATAGGGCGTGAGCCCTATCTACA
>CAZPNC010000018.1:0-34145 GCA_964587945.1 uncultured Prevotella sp.
TCCATAAAATTCCGATATGTAAACAGGTGTCCAGAACAGGAAGAACCACCATACTCCGTCCGTCATAAGTTTCCCTACTATCAGTGCCCACGTCTGGGAGTATGTGAGACACTTCATCATGCCGATGCGTGTTTTCTGCATTTTCTGTTGCTCTTTATCTCTTTCTTTGCGCGAAACATAGTCTGTTTCGTCCTCATCCTGCATGATATAATTGTATTCCGCTTGGTTAACGTTATCGTTATGCTGTGGTTTCACGTAGAGAATAATCCACAGTAGCATCCACAGGTATCCTAAAGAACCAACAACAAAGAAAGCCATTTCCCAGCCGAAGTGGTGTGCCAGTATCGGAATGGTGACCGGTGCTACGAGCGCACCAACCGAAGCGCCATTGTTGAAGATACTTATAGCATACGCCCTGTCCTTCTTCGGGAAGTATTCTGCGGTTACTTTTACGGCAGCGGGGAAGTTGCCTGACTGTCCGATTGCCAGTATAAAGCGGCATGCAAGAAACATATATATGCTCATGGTTGTTATCGGCAGGCCGGCGATACCGAAGTCATGCAGGGTCTCTTTTGCGTCATTGAAGCCCACCATCCATTCACCTGTCAGTGCGCCGCAGGTCGCAATGCCACAGAAGGCGTGCAGTATTGAGCCGAAACTCCATATTGCTATAGCCCAGACGTAACCTTTTTTCACTCCTACCGTGTCCATGAATTTGCCGACAAAGAGCATACTGATGGCGTAAACCAGCAAGAACAAGGATGTAATCCTGCCATAATCTTCGTCGTTCCATGCAAATTCCGGGGCGATGAAGTCCTTCCATGTCAGTGATAGTACTTGACGATCCATATAGTTTATCATTGTAGCAAGGAACAGCATGCTACAGACTATCCATCTGAAGTTGGTTTTCTTGGTTGTGTGTATTGGGCTCATTGTCTTGTTAGTCGCTTGTCTTCAGAGGTGTTAAGGAGTGACTTTGATGTCTTTGCACTATTGGTATCTATTTACGACAGACCATACTGTTGTGCCTTAAACCTAAAAATTGATAGTGCAAAGTTAATAAAAATATAGCATACAAATACAGAACAAAGCTGTAATTAATGTTTGTTAACGTGGAAAGTGCTGACATATATGGAAAAAAGTATTAACTTTGCTCCGTGCAAACTTAAACAACCAATTGCATGGCACGTTGAAGGTGAAACTTGACGTGCGCAATTCTAATGAATGACGGCAGTGGAACGTGAGTTTCGCCGCCGTTTTTTGTAGGCTCGAAATTAAGTCTTGCATCGTTAAACCTTTTTATATATAAAGGGTCAAAATAGAATATAACTAACTAAAACAAAATCGAATAATGAAAAGAATCTTATTTTCTCTTGTCATCATGTCAGTGACATTTTCCTTGTATGCACAGACATACGTTGAACGATTGTCGCGTGGTGTCGTAGCTCTTCCTGCCGAAAAAGGCATTTTTGTCAGCTGGCGACTGCTTGCAACAGATGTATCTGGTACTACATTCAACCTTCTTCGTGATGGCGAGACTATTGCTTCCGCCCTTGCATCTGCCACATGTTACACGGACGAGGCGGGCACCCAGTCAAGCCGTTACTCCGTGCAGACGGTGGTGAACGGTAGCATCAGCGAGACAAGTGACGAGGTGCAGCCGTGGGATAAGCCCTATCTCTCCGTGCCGCTCATCCGTCCAATGGAGCAGACCATGCCCGATGGCACTACCTGTAGGTATACTCCTAACGATTGTTCGGCCGCAGACGTTGACGGTGATGGCGAATATGAGATAATATTAAAGTGGGATCCTACCAATGCCCGCGATAATTCGCACGGCGGATACTCCGGAGAGGTCTACATAGACTGTTACAAACCGGCCGGGATATTGATGTGGCGTGTCAGTCTTGGCAAAAACATCCGTGCCGGAGCGCACTATACCCAGTTCATGGTGTATGATCTTGACGGCGACGGCAGGGCCGAACTGGTGTGCAAGACAGCCCCCGGCTCAAAGGACGGTAAGGGCGATTATGTCACTCTTGCTGCCACCGATGCAGATATAAAGGGCACGGATAATGAGGCGGACTACCGCAACAGAAGCGGGCATATAATCACCGGACCGGAGTACCTCACGGTATTCAATGGCAAGGACGGCCACGCTGTGCATACCATATTCTATAATCCGAACCGCGCTTTCAGCGTAGGAGGAGCACCGGAGTATGCAGAAGGGTGGGGAGACTCCCACGGAAACCGCAGTGAACGCTATCTTGCCTGTGTGGCTTTCCTTGGCGGCAAGACACAGAACCCATCCGCTGTCATGTGCCGTGGCTATTATACGCGCTCTTATCTGTGGGCTGTTGACTTTGATGGCAAGGCTCTCAAGACACGCTGGTTGCATGCAAGCACTTCGCCAAAAGAATGGACTCTTACCGATGGTGACGGCAAAACCCTTGCCAATGCGAAGGATTTGCGTGCCACTGCCTATGGACAGGGAGCGCACAGCATAGCCGTAGGTGATGTGGATGGCGATGGATGTGATGAGATAACCTATGGTTCTGCTGCCATAAACAATGACGGCACGTTGCTTTACAGTACAGGATTGGGGCATGGTGACGCCCAACATTTGGGAGACCTTGACCCTGACCGTCCCGGATTGGAGTACTTTATGGTGCATGAAGCCAAGCCGTGTGGCTCAGACCTTCGTGACGCCCGCACTGGGGAACTGCTTGTACACAATACTGCATCGGAGGATACCGGCAGAGGATTGGCTGCTGACATAGATGCGAACCATCGCGGAAGCGAGTTCTGGTGTTCCGCTTCAAAGGAGGTACATGCCATTGACGGCAGTGTCATTAAGGAGACAGAAGGTTGGACTCCGCAGAATTTCCGTATCTATTGGGACGGTGATTTGCAGGACGAACTGATAGGAAACGGTGGCCGAGGCATGAAACCCGGAAGCTCAATGCAGGACGAGATGCGTCAGAATGCGCAGCGCGGCCAGCGTGGACAGGGGCAATGGCGCGGCCAACGTGGAGAACGCACACAGCGCGATTCGCTCAACCAGCGCATGAGGCAGTTTGCCATGCAGGGCGATTCTGTCAGAATGCGTATGCAAAACGGGCAGATGCCGCAGATGATGCAGGGGCAGCCGTCACGTCAGAGTTACTATATAGCAAAATGGAACGGCAGTGGTATTGACCACGTCATGGTCAACGGTAGGGACCTCAGCGGCTGGGGTAACTCCGTATCCTGTAATGGTACCAAGGCCACTCCATGCCTTCAGGCAGACCTTTTTGGCGACTGGAGGGAGGAAATAGTGCTGTATGATGCCAGTGACAATTCGCACTTGAACATCTTTACGACCACAATCCCTACCAAGTATCGTGTCATAACGCCGATGCACGACCATGTTTACCGTATGGGTATAGTGTGGCAGAATGTGGCCTATAACCAGCCGCCGCACCTCAGCTATTACCTTCCTGACATGTTCAAATAGTTTTTTTTACGGCATACATTTGCACTGATACAAACAAAAGAATATAGGTGCATTGCAAAAGGGCCCCTTTTACAATGTAATCGTGCCCAAATTACCGTATGAAAGTGGCCCTTTCACACGGTAATTTGGGCACGATTGTTTCGTATTGGCTATATTGTCTGGTTGCCAACAGTGTCGATGGGGTTGGGATTGTCCCGTTTCAGCACCTGCACAGTGGTGTTTCTGAAATGTTGCTGTCCGGCTTCGGTGAAGCCACATTTACGCATTACGCGGCCGGAAGCAGGGTTGTCAGGGAAGTGGTCGCCACAAAGACGCACGAAATGTTTCTTGGTGAAACAATATTCGGCGAGTGTTTGCAACGCTTCCGTGCATAGTCCATGGTTCCAATATGGTTTGGCTATCCAGTAACCAATCTCCGCTTCGTTCCCGCCAATCTTTATGTTGCTGTATTCTTCGGTCAGATAGCCTATGCAACCTATGACCTCTTGTGTCTCTTTCAGAATGACAGCCCATGTATAGTCGTTCAGGAATATGTTGCGAATGGTGTTGATACTGTCTTCCAACGTCTTGTGTGGAGGCCATCCTGCACGTGAACCTATATTGTAATCAGACGCCCAGTGGAAAAGTATTGCAGCGTCTTCCTCGCGCCAGCGTCTCATGATAAGTCTTGTTGTCTGCATGGGTCTATCTTAGATTCTCCATTGCTTGTGTATTGTCCGTAATCTGTTTCAGTTTCGGGCAGGTTTGTTTCTCAGAACATTCGGCACACGTTCCGAAACCTTTCTCCATCACACATTTGCGTATTTCGCAGAGATTGTTGCAGAAGAAGGTCTTTACACCATCGGTGCGGCATCCCATGCAGTTGATAGTGTCGGCTGTAATCATCGGTTCATTGTTCAGTTCGCGCCACAGTTTGGCGGTTTTTTCCCGCAGAGCGTCATCATTGTTGATGGTTGCAATACGGGCATCGCATGTTTCACAGTCCAGTCCGCAGCAGGCAATCAGTTGTTTCATTGTTGGAAAAGTTATGTGTAATATCACAAAAAGCCCCGCTTCAGCCTTCTTTTAGGTTGTAGCAGGGTGCTTTTGTTGTAGTCTTTATAAGGTAATCTCCAACCCTACGGGGCAGTGGTCGGAGCCGTATATGTCGGTATGTATTGTTGCCGCCTGCACGTTTTGCATCAGACGGTCGGACACTACGAAATAGTCTATGCGCCATCCGGCGTTCTTTTCGCGTGCCTTGAAGCGGTATGACCACCACGAATAGGTTACTTCGTCAGGATGAAGTGTGCGGAAAGTGTCTTTGAATCCGTTGCCAAGCAGTAATGAGAACTTCTCACGCTCCTCGTCGGTGAAGCCTGCATTGTGGCGGTTTGTTTTCGGATTCTTGATGTCTATCTCCTCATGAGCCACGTTAAGGTCACCGCAGAATATCACAGGTTTGGTCTTGTCAAGGGCCGTAACGTATGCGGAGAAGTTTTCCTCCCATTGCATACGGTAGTCCAGTCTCTTCAGTCCGTCTTGCGAGTTTGGCACATAGGCGGTTAGGATGTAATAGTCCGGGTATTCAAGTGTTATGATTCTTCCCTCGTGGTTGTGTGGGTTGTCGTTGTCATATACTATTACCCCGTCTTCGTTTACTGTTCCCATACCGAGAAAAACGCCCAAAGGCTTGTGCTTTGTGTATATGGCAGTACCGGAATATCCTTTCTTTTCGGCGTAGTTCCAATATGATTCATAGCCGGGGAAGGCTAAATCGAGTTGCCCTGCCTGCATCTTTGTCTCTTGTAGGCAGAAGAAATCCGCATCAATTTGTGTGAAAAAGTCGGCAAACCCCTTGCCGGCACAGGCGCGGAGACCGTTTACGTTCCATGAGATTAGTTTCATGATAGCAAGTGCGTGGAATGTGTTAGTACTGCACAGATATAGTACCCTTGACGATGCAAGCCTGCCTATATCCGAGTTTCTTTATCTGGACGAGCATTTTTCTGGCCTCTTCAAGAGTCAGATAGTTGCCCATGCGGCATTTCCATGAAGGAGAATAGAAGTGTACGTATATTGGTTCTGCGGGGAAGTTTGATTTCATCACGACTCCGGCTGTCTCTGCTTTCTGTCGGTCTGACCGTGAGTTTCCGCCTGAAAAGACCTGTATGCGGTAGCCCCTTGTCTTGTAGCTTTTGCGCATTACCTTCTTTCTTGTATCCACAATGGTTTCTTCCGTCGTGGAAGAAGATGATGAGGACGATGCGTTTTCGTATTGGCTGTCAGCAGAAGAGGCGCTGTCATGTTCGTGATGCTGGCCCTTGTTTCCGACAGGAGGCTGGGTTGACGGGACTGTTGCGGGCTGATGATTGCCTGCAGGCCGTTCATTTGTGGCCGTACTGCCGTGTGGTTGTTCCGTGCCGTTGACGAGTTTGTCAATCTCCGGCGACTGTATTACGTTGACGGAACCTTGTCCCGGTTCGTCCTTGCGTAATGAATCGAGGAATGTCTGTGACTGTACCGTGATGGAACAGAGTGTTATAATGATAGAAAGAAGTAGGCGATTCATGTTGAAAAGTGAGAAGTAAGGAGTGAAAAACTGAAAGTATGATTACAGAACGGAGTCTTTATCGTCTGTCAGAAGACGAAGGATTATAAGAGAACCATTACGTAATCATACTTTGATATTAGCACTTTTTACTTTCTATTCAGAAATAATCTTAGTTCCAAGCGTCTATGATGCCCTTGAAATCAGCAGCCTTCAGAGAAGCACCGCCAATGAGTCCGCCGTCAATGTCAGGCTTGGAGAAGAGTTCGGGAGCGTTGCTTGCCTTGCAAGAGCCACCATAAAGGATTGTAGTGTCGTCAGCAACAGCCTCTCCGTAAACCTCAGCTACTGTAGAACGGATGTAAGCGTGAATCTCTTCAGCCTGCTCTGATGTAGCGGTCTTGCCTGTACCGATGGCCCAGATTGGCTCGTATGCTATTACGATGTTCTTCCATTCCTCTGCTGTGAGGTTGAAGACACTGCCTGCGAGTTCTGCTTTCACAACCTCGTTCTGCTTGTTTGCTTCACGCTCTGCGAGTGTTTCGCCGATGCAGAAGATGACTTTCAGACCGTTAGCCAGTGCAAGCTGTACCTTTTCCTTTAGTATTTCGGGTGTTTCCTTGTAGTATTCGCGACGCTCGGAGTGGCCGAGAATAACGTATTCAGCACCTGTTGACTTGACCATCTCTGCTGAAACCTCACCGGTGTATGCACCGCTTACCTTGTCAGCGCAGTTCTCTGCACCGAGTTCTATGGCACTTCCCTTTACGATTTCTGCCACACTTGCAAGGTGGATGTATGGAGTGCAGATTATAACACCGCAGTTAGGATTCTTTACAACCTCTGTAAGTTCTTTGGCAAGAGCCACGCCTTCCTGCAGGTTCTTGTTCATTTTCCAGTTTCCTGCTACAATTTTTTTTCTCATTTTTTGTTTGATTTTTAAGAGTTTGAATAATTTATCAGAGTGTATTGTCTCTTTGTTCTTGATCCATTTGCTCCACATCCACAGCCTGTCGGCAATGACAAGCAGTGCCAATGGCAGTACAAACCAAAGCAGTATGTATGCTGTTTTCTCTGCTGTCTCGTCCCTTTGAGACAATATTCCGGACTCGGGCGTTAGTTTCCCACCTTTAAGTAACTGCTCTGTCGGCAGGTCATTGTGGCTCCATTTGCCTACTATTACGCCCTTTTTCAGCAGCACCAGTCCCGGATTGCTGCGTATAATGGTCTTCAATGTCGTCTCGTCCGTATTGCAGAAAGGATATTCCGCTCCTGTGATGTCTGTCCAATGGGCTATTGCCTGGCTTCCGCTGGCAGTCAGACAGTAGAACTTGTAGCCGTAATCATTGGCATATTCGTATATCTGGTCAATGTTTCCGAACATTGAATCGTCTGCATTTTCCAGATGGGGAGATATTAGAAGAAACGTGTAACTGGTGTCTTCCAGCACTGTTTCCGTAATGTCTTCAGTGTAATCGTCATCTTCCTGCTCCGTGTTATGTTGCGGAAGTAGCATAATGGAGAAGTCATGTATTGGCGGAACATAGCCCTGTTTCAGCGTTATTGTCTTGGAATCGACGAACGTCCAAGTGGAGTCAGGGTAGTTTTCTAATTTAAATTCCTTGCGGATTCCGCCCTTTTCCATTATGAAAGTGGTTGTGAACTCCGGCTGTTCTGCATCTTCCGGTATCTCCATTCCCCGTATGATGTCAGTGCCGATGCGGTATGGCCGGAAGTCAAAGATGGGCAGAAAGTACAGACTGTAAGCCGCAATCACGATGACGAAGACTATGGAATAGTGATACACTATCCACTGATTGCTGCGACCTACCATCCTCGGCATGCGCATAGGTTGCCACACCAACAGTGCGCACATGGCCAAAAGGATAATGTTTTTCAGCAAAGTCTCGCCGTTTGTCAGCCTTATGGCATCACCGAAACAGCCACAGTCGCTCACGGGGTTGGCTATATAAAGCCACACGGTGATGGCAGTCATTGCGATGATGAACAGTAATGTCAGCCGTGTCACGAGTCTTCGCCTTATCGCAAACAGCAACAATATGCCGAGAACAAATTCTGTTCCTGACAACACAACGGACGATGCAAGTGTCACCCAGTCCGGAACCATATTGTCAAAACCCACTGCTGCCGCATAATCCTGTATCTTATATTGCGTACCTACAGGGTCAACCGCCTTGACGAAGCCAGACAGTATGAATGTAATGCTGACGAGCAGGCGGCATAGGTTGGTTATGGTTGTGGGGAGAAGCTTCATTTAATCAACTTGATTACTCCGAATGTAGCGTAGTTGATGATGTCCATATAATTGGAATCAATGCCCTCGCTGACTGTAGTAATGCCGTTCTTGTCCTCTATTTCCTTGATTCTTTCAAGTTTGGTGAGTATTATGTCCGTATATGAACTGACCCTCATGTCACGCCAAGCTTCCCCATAATCATGGTTTTTCTTTTGCATCAGTTCCATGCACTGGCCTGCATGCAGGTCGTAAAGGGCCATAGCCTCATCATTGGTCATGTCCACCTTGTCTGCAAACCCTTTCTCAAGTTGTATCAATCCCACTATGCCGTAGTTGATAAGGGCCATGAATTCCGGTAGTATTCCCTCGCCCACGAGAGATTCTTCCGTGACTTCGAGAGTCCTTATGCGCTTGGCTTTTATGAACAACTGGTCTGTAAGCGATGACGGACGCAGCATTCTCCATGATGGCTTGTAGTCATACAACTTCTTGGAAAATATGTCGCGGCACATAGCCAGAGCCTTATTGAAGTCCTCGTTCGTATCAGATGTAGACATAGACAAAACTGCTTGTTTTACATATAATTATTATATACTGGGTGCAAAATTACTAAATTTCCGTCATATAACGATGGATTTTAATGTAATTCTTTTGCCATTATGGAAAAAATGGGTAACTTTGCAACCATAAAAAGAATTTAGGTAGAAGAAAACCCTAACGAAAAAACTTTCAGTAATGTATTACATCTCAAAGACTATGGAAATAGCCGGCTGTCATCAGTTACGGTTATCTTATGAAAGCAAGTGCGAAAGGCTTCACGGTCATAACTGGGTCGTGACGATTCATTGTAAAGCCCGCGAACTTAATGATGACGGTATGGTCATCGATTTTACAAAGGTGAAGGAGAAAATACACGGTTATCTCGATCATGGTAACTTCAATGAACTCCTTCCTTTTAACCCGACTGCAGAGAACATAGCCCGATGGATATGCGACCAGACACCTCATTGCTACCGTGTTGAGGTGCAAGAGAGTACGGGTAACACTGCCGCATACGGGAAAGATTAAGAATTTTGATTGTTGGCTTAAGGTCATCGGTTGCAGGTTTTTGCCGTTTGCAATCCCAGCCGCCGTTCCCTTCCCGCCTACAATACATTACCTGCAATCCACAACATTATCAGATGAAAGTAAACGAGATATTCTATTCTCTTCAAGGTGAGGGACACTTCACCGGCACTCCCGCCGTCTTCGTGCGGCTGAGTGGCTGCAATCTGCGTTGCCGTTTCTGCGATACGCAGCATAATCAGTTTGAGGAGATGACGGAAGAGGATATAGTACGTCAGGCATCCAGCTATCCGGCGCACCATTTTGTCATAACAGGTGGCGAACCGACGCTGCAACTTACACCATCACTGACACGCCTTCTGCATGATGCAGGCTTCTTCATACAGATGGAAACCAATGGTTCATTGGCTCTGCCGGAGGGTGCGGAAGTGGACTGGATAACCTGTTCACCGAAGGAACTGCCTGTGGTTCTCGACAGAATAGACGAACTGAAAGTGCTTTATATGTATCAGGATATGAGCCGTTATGACTGCTATCCTGCCGCAGAATACAGGCTGCAACCGCTTGACTCAGGCGATGAGGCGGAGAACAAGAAGAATTTGAACGACACCATTAACTATATATTACACAATCCCAAATGGAAATTGTCACTACAAACACACAAGATACTGAACGTAAGGTGAACTCTCCCGTGACGGAAGACGAACTCCGTGATGCCATACGCACCATCATACGCGCCATCGGTGAGGACCCTGAGCGCGAGGGCCTGCTTGAAACTCCGGACCGTATTATACGTATGTACCGGGAGATATTCCGTGGCTATAACAAGGAGCGGAAGCCGAATATAACCACATTCCGCAATTCCGTCCACTCGTCAGAGATGGTTTTTGACAGCGGAGACTATTATTCTATGTGCGAACACCATATACTTCCCTTCTTCGGAAAGTATTATTTCGCATACGTTCCAAGTCCTGACGGCAGCATACTGGGTATATCCAAGGTGGCACGCGTAGTGGGTTACTGTGCCGCACGCCTGCAGTTGCAGGAGCGGCTGGCGCGTGAAGTTGTCGAGATGCTTGCCGAGGCCCTCGGCGGAACAGCCCTCGGCTTTGCCATAGTGATGCGCGGCAAGCATCTGTGCAAGTCCATGCGTGGCGTGCGTAACAGCGGCGACATGTGCGTATCATATTTCTCCGGATGCTTCAAGGACGATGCACAGTTGCGCAATGAGTTCTATGACATGGTGCAACTGGCAAAATAACGACAGCGAAGAAGGTAGGAAACGATTTAATAAGACAAAGCACGGACGAGTGCGGAAATGTATGCTAATGGTGTCATTTCCACGTACTTGTCCGTGCTTTGTCGTTCTCTGTACCGTAATGGTTTTGTCGTCGTCTCGCAAAAGGGGCACGATTACACTGTAAAAAGGCCCCTTTCACAGTGTAATCGTGCCCCTTTTGCAATGTAATCGTGCCCCTTTTGTTGTGGCAACAAATCTTGCATATCCCATCCACGGCCTTTCTCCGTGTGGGGAGAAGTTTGTGGGTGGGACAGTCATGTTATCTAAAACTGCTTGAAAAAGTCATTACCCTTGTCGTCAACAAGTATGAATGCAGGGAAGTTCTCTACCCGAATCTTCCATATTGCCTCCATTCCCAGTTCCGGATATTCCACACATTCTATGGACTTGATGTTGTTTGCCGACAGGAATGCAGCCGGACCGCCTATTGACCCGAGGTAGAAGCCCTTGTGGTCTTTGCATGAATCCGTCACCACCTGTGAGCGGTTGCCCTTGGCAATCATCACCATAGAACCGCCGTTGTCCTGGAATTCGTACACGTAAGGGTCCATGCGGCCGGCTGTTGTTGGCCCCATAGAGCCGCAAGGCATTCCGGCCGGAGTCTTGGCCGGGCCGGCATAGAGTACAGGGTGGTCCTTGAAGTACTGCGGCATGCCTTCACCTGCATCGAGACGCGCCTTGATTTTGGCGTGGGCTATGTCACGTGCAACTATTATTGTGCCGTTGAGAGATACACGTGTGGACACAGGATACTTGCTAAGTTCCTTGCATACGTCAGCTATTGGCTGGTCGAGGTTAATGGAAACGGCATCACCTTCGCCTGCCTTTCGCAGTGCTTCGGGTATCAGTTCGTATGGTTTGTCGTCCATCTTCTCTAACCAGATGCCGCCCTTGTTGATTTTCGCCTTTATGTTGCGGTCGGCTGAGCAACTCACTCCGAGACCGATAGGGCAGCTGGCACCATGACGTGGCAGGCGGACTACACGTATGTCGTGTGCGTAAGCCTTGCCACCGAACTGCGCTCCGAAGCCGATGCTGCGGGTTTCTTCAAGCAATTGCTTCTCCAACTCTATGTCGCGGAATGCGCGTCCGGTCTCATCGCCGGTTGTGGGCAGGCTGTCGTAGTATTTTGTTGATGCAAGTTTGACCGTCAGCAGATTCTTTTCAGCTGATGTTCCGCCTACAACGATGGCTATATGGTAAGGCGGACATGCTGCCGTGCCGAGGGTCTTCATCTTTCCTACGAGGAAGGGCACGAGCGTACCGGGGTTCTGTATGCGTGCTTTCGTTTCCTGATAAAGGTATGTCTTGTTTGCAGAACCGCCGCCTTTGACTACGCATAGGAAGCGGTATTCCATGCCGTGGGTGGCCTCTATGTCTATTTGGGCAGGCAGGTTGCACCGTGTGTTGACTTCATCGTACATGTTCAGCGGTGCGTTCTGTGAGTAACGCAGGTTGTCGTTGGTGTAAGTGTTGTAGACACCCTTTGCCAATGGCTCCTCGTCTTCAAAACCCGTCCATACCTGTTGGCCTTTTTCACCGTGGATGATGGCTGTACCTGTGTCCTGGCAGAAAGGCAGTTGCCCCTTGCAGGCTACCTCTGCGTTGCGCAGCATGGTGAGAGCCACGTACTTGTCGTTGTCAGATGCATCTGCATCGTTAAGGATTGATGCCACTTTCTCGTTGTGTTCGCGGCGTAACATGAAGTTTACGTCGTGGAAAGCCTGTGTGGTGAGCAGTTCGAGAGCCTCCTTTGATACTTTGAGGATGGGGTTTCCTTCAAACTCGCTCACTGAAATACCGTCCTTGGAGAGTAGCCGGTACTCTGTCTTGTCTTCGCCAAGCTGGAACATTGGCGCATACTTGAATTCTGGGTTTGCCATAGTGTTATTGTATATTTGTCGTGTTTTACGTTGTTTTGCGACTGCAAATTTACTTTATTTGTTTTGATTGTGCAAATTAATCTGTGGTTTTTGCGGAAACACTTGGTTAATAAAACCTTTATATATATCTTTGCCGGACAATGAAAACCGTACATGTTGTTTCCCCGGTGAGACAGGATGAGTTAATTGAAGACCTGCTTGACATCAATCCTGACATAGAGGTCAAACTGTAAAAGCAATGAAGGCTGGCACTCGTGTTGTAGAATGCCAGCCTTTATTGCCTGTTTTTTATTTGTATGCGGGGAAGATGTCGTCGAGTGATAGCTTTCGGACAGTGCCGAGTTTGTTGAGGGACTCCATGTCGAGTTCTCCTTCTTCACCGAGTATGAGGTATCTCATAGGCTTGCCCTTGATGTTGCTTTGCTCGAAATTCACGATGTCCTGTAGTTTCAGTGTGGGCACCTTTTCGAAGTAAAGGCGGTTGATGTCATAGTCAATGCCCATGTCCTTTGCACACAGGTATTTGTTTATGATGCCCGTCTTTGTGGTGCGTTCTGCTGCGATGGTCTTCATAATGCTGTTCTGTGCAGTATTGAATAGAGCCTGGGACTGTGGCAGTGTGTCTGTTATTTCCTTGAATACGCGTATGCAGTCCATCATCTTGTCAGTCTGTGAGATGATGTGTTGCTGGTAGTATTCGGTCTCATCAATGCGTCCGGGGGTAATGTATGATGCCCATGCGTTGTATGCCAGTCCTCGTGCTTCGCGTAGTTCTTGGAACACTATTGCGTTCATTGAACCGCCGAAGTACTCGTTGAACGTCATGACCAATGGCTTGCGGTCAACGGATAATGGCTGTCCCTCGCTGTGAATCATGCGCATATTGATGTTCTTGGCCTTGTAAGGTGCTATGAAAACCTCTGTGTTGTCGGTGTTCTGATACTTGTATGGCTTGTTTACAGGGACGTCCGCCAGTTGTTTTGGCGTGCTGTGCAGCTTGCTTACGATGCCTGAAACCTCCTTCATTGTGGCCGGTCCCCAGTATAATATCTGGTGCTTCATGCCGGAAAGTCCTTTCAATAGGTCTGTGTAGACATCGGGTTTTGTGCTGCGGAGCATTGCAGGTGACGGAGAATCGGTCAGCGGATTGTGTGCACCGTAGAGGCCATAGGTAACGAGTGCGCTGTAACAGGAGTTCTGGTTGGTACGCGTTTCCATGCGGGCTTTCATTATTTGGTCCACGTATTGGTTGTAAACGGTGGTGTCAGGCTTTATGTTCTTGCTGAAATCTTCAAATAGTTTCACGGCTTTCGGCATGTTCTCCTGCAATCCGCTGATGTTTACTGTGATGTTTTTCGCACCTACACTGATAGAATAAGAACATGCAATGTCGTAGAACTTGCGCTTGATGGCCTCGGCAGTCTCTGTGTTGGTTCCGAAAAGAGATGTCAGGTCTGATGCTATATTATATCGTTTGTCTGCCTCTGTACCGAAATCGAAGCGGTAGGTGAGTACAAAACGCTCGTCCTGGGTGTTCTGTTTGTATATCACAGGCAGCCCTTTCTTGGTGTTGCCGAATGTCAGTTCCTTCTGGAAATCAATGAACTGTGGTTGTATTGGCTCTACGTTACGGTTCTCGAAGGCCTCAAGGAATTTGCTCTTGTAGTCGCGGTTGCTCGGTATTGCCGTTATTGCAGGCTTCTCAATCTTTACTATTGTGGTGTCTTCTCCCTTGCGTTTATACACGCAGATATATCCGTCGGCCAGATGTTCGTCTGCCCATTTCATTATGTCTGCTTTGGTAAGTTTGCCCAATCTGTCAATTTGTTGGACCTGTTGTGCCCACGGTGTGCCGTTGATATAGCAGTCAACCATTTCAGAAACACGTGACCTGTTGTTGTCAAGAGCACGTAGTTGTGATAGCTTTGTATTGAGAACGATGCTGTGCAAGAGCTTTTCGTCCCAGTCGCCGCGTTTTATCTTGTCCAGTTCTGCAAGCAGCAGACCGCGCACTTCCTCCAGTGTCTGACCTTCATTCGGCGTACCTTGGAATATGAAGAGGCTGTAATCCTTCAGTTCCCCGATGCCAGAACCGGCACCAAGAACCTTCATTTTCTGGTTAAGGTCAATGTCTATGAGTCCTACATCGCCGTTGGATAGCAGCATGTCAACCATTGTTATGGTGTCATTCTGTAGTGATGACGCGCCGTTAAGCCTCCATCCCAACAGAAGGTGTTCCGTTTCGTTGCCCCAAACGGTGGTGTCCTGTGGCGCTTTCAATGCCGGTAATGGTGCAAAAGTGCGTGGGGAGATGTCCTTTCCTGGCTTCCATGAACCGAAATATCTGTCTATTTGCGCAATGGTACTGTCGGGATTGAGGTCGCCGGCCATGCAGATGGCAATGTTGTTAGGTACATAATACTTCTTGAAATAGTTTCGTATGTTCACCTGTGAAGGGTTCTTCAGGTGCTCCTGTGTGCCTATTGTTGTCTGTGTTCCGTATGGATGCGTTGGGAAAAGACCACGAAGCAGGGCTTCAGTGGATTTCCATCCGTCTTTTGTCATGGAGATATTCTTCTCCTCGTACACCGCTTCCAGTTCGGTATGGAAGCCTCGCATCACCATATTCTGGAACCTGTCACTCTGCAACAGGCACCAACGCTCAATCTCGTTGGAAGGTATATTCTCCACATAACAAGTGACATCGTTGGAAGTATAGGCGTTAGTGCCGAGGCTTCCTATTGCAGACATCATCTTATCATATTCGTTTGGTATGTTATATTGGGCTGCAAGTTGTGAGACAGAGTCTATTTCGTGGTACTTGGCCTTACGTTCAGCCGGGTCGGTGAGGCTGCGGTATTCTTCGTAAAGGTTGCTTATCTTCTGCAATAGCGGTGCTTCCTTTGCGTAATCCGTAGTGCCGAACTGCTGTGAACCCTTGAACATCAGGTGCTCAAGGTAGTGTGCCAGCCCGGTCGTTTCGGCAGGATCGTTCCTGGAGCCGGTGCTTACTGCGATGTGGGCGGTAACCCTTGGCTCTTCTTTATTGACGGATAAGTACACTTTAAGACCATTGTCAAGCGTGTAAATCCGTGTTTTCATCGGGTCGCCTGTGACACTTTCATAGTGGTACGTCTTTGCTGTCGCTGTTACGACAAGGCATAGCGCACACATTAAATGTATGATATGACGTTTCATTTTTGTTGTTTTTGTTAGTATAGATTCTCTGTAAATTCTGTTATCTGTGCCTCACTCACATCGCCCATCTCATATTCTCGTTCCGCATCTTTGCGTATATCGTGCAGCCATTGCTCGTGAGCCTGTTCGCATACAGCTTCGTTTTCCGAAAAGCCTTTCCATTGTTCGTAGCTTTCGTAAATGTCTTTGAAGCGGTTTTCAAGTGTTGAAATGTCGTTTATGTCACCGTTAAGAAGGTCTTCTTTCAGTTGTTCCAGGGCGTCAGTAGGTGTCATTAGTCCCAGAAGGTCTGTCCATTCGCTTGTACTGTTGGCGTTTCCGTACATCCGCAGCGCCAGTTTATAGTAGTGAATGCCATGTTGTAGTGCGGTAGCCTTGATGGTAAAGCCTTGCCCTTCATATTCTTCCGCATCATAACCCTGTTCCTCCTGCATCTCTTCCATGCTCTGCAGGCCAGCCTTTATGCGCTCTATCACGTAAGGGGAGAGCCAGTCGAATGTTATGAGTGACAGTCTTCCGTTTGCCGGACGCTTGTCTCTTTTCGGCCATTTCATCACATCCCTGTATGTACCTACAGTGCAAAGGTTCCGTCCCGGCACAAGATAGGTCTTGCGTCCTTCCCCTATTACATAGGAAAAAGGCAGCAGTGACGTGTCGGGATGTGTCTGAACCTTTCCCATTACCATAGAGAACGCTCCGATAGTGGCAGGCCATAGCACGTGTGCTCCGCTTGCTGTCTTGGAGCCTCGCTCCATAGTTCCGTAGTGTATAGGCCCCATTTTGTATGCGTGGTTGGAGAAATTGGTGCTTGAACCGGCGTTGTAGAAGGAATATTCACCTCCTATCAGCAGTGACGCTTTATGGTGACTGACACTGAAAGGCCCGCATAAAGCAGCGCAAGCCTCACCGTTATCCATGTGCGAATTGGCGAAAAAGAGTGAGTTCTCGGAAGTGAATCCACGTCCTATGTGGCACGCTTCGCCTACGAAAGTGTCATAAATCCTTGCTCCATCAACGATAGTAGAGCCGGCTTGCACCACGACATTCTCCATAATGACATCATCCCCGACATAGATTGTGGCTTCTGGTGCGGGAGAAAGGGTGCAGTCGATGAGGCGTGAAGCCCCACATAGTTCGCAATCGTTGCCTATTGACACATTGGTCAGTTCGCGACAGTCCGTTATAGTCACGTTGTTGCCTATGGTAGTGCATGGCGGTCTGTGTCCGTTTACGTAGTCAGCGACCATCTTTCTAAGCGTGTTGAAGAGTGGGGGATTATCCGCTGCCAGCATCATCAATGCCGCCATCTGTGACGTTAGCCTGCTGTAAAGCATCACGTTGCCATCACCTGCCTCGTTCTTCACGCTCACAAGGTTGTCCTCTCCGAATGTAGCACCGTCGGTAGTGCGTACTATTCCCACGTTCTCCATGCGCACATTCTCGCCAAGACGTATCTCTCCTTCAAAGCGCACATTATATATATTATCTGTGACAAAGTCGTCAACCACCCATATATGCTGCCATGCGGCGCATCGGCAGCCCTGTTCTTTCAGTTCGGTGATTTCGTTTATGGTAAGGTTTCTGTATGACATAGCATTACTGTTTTTCCTGTTTCTGTAAGCAATCACTCCTCAGGCATATTCCAAAGAAAGTCATTATATGGATATTTCTGTACGTGCATCTCGCGCACTTTTCTGTAAATCACGTCACGAAATTCGTCTATATTCATCTTCTCCCGTGCTGAAATGAACAGACAGTCACCCTGAAGTCTTGCCATCCATGTACGTTTCAGCTCGTCAAGTGACACCTCTTCCTTCTTTATTTCGGTAAGGTCGTCCTCCTCTTTCTCCTCCCATGTGTAGGCATCTATCTTGTTAAAGATAATCATAGAAGGCTTTTCTGCGCATCCAAGGTCAGCCAGTGTCTTCTCCACCACGTTTATCTGTTCCTCGAAGTCGGGGTGTGATATGTCCACAACGTGCAGTAAAAGGTCCGCCTCTCTGGTTTCGTCAAGTGTAGATTTGAACGACTCCACAAGGTCAGTAGGCAGTTTCCGTATGAAGCCCACGGTGTCTGCAAGCAGGAAAGGCAGGTTCTCTATCACCACCTTGCGTACCGTTGTGTCAAGAGTGGCGAAGAGTTTGTTCTCTGCAAACACCTCACTTTTGGCCAGAAGGTTCATGATTGTAGACTTCCCTACGTTGGTATACCCCACCAAGGCAACCCTTATCAGTCTTCCGCGGTTCTTCCTTTGCGTTGTTTTCTGCTTGTCTATCTCTGCCAGACGTTCCTTTAGCAGAGCCATTCTGCCGAGTATTATGCGTCGGTCCATCTCCAACTGTGTCTCGCCTGGGCCACGAAGTCCCACAGAACCCTTTCCGCCGCCACTGCCAGAACCGCCACCCTGTCTCTCAAGGTGCGTCCAAAGACGCTGCAATCGTGGCAGCATATAGCGGTATTGTGCCAGTTCCACCTGCGTCTTTGCATTTGCTGTCTGCGCACGCATGGCGAAAATGTCGAGTATAAGGCTTGTCCTGTCAAGAATCTTTACCTGCAGTTCAACTTCGATGTTGCGTATCTGCTTGGCTGAAAGTTCATCATCAAAGATGACCATGCCCACAGGTAGCCACGGCGTACCGTCAGGATGAATCTCCTCATTGTCCGCCTTTTCCCCGCAATCCTTGATATATGCCGCAATCTCTTCCAGTTTTCCCTTGCCCACATACGTTACGCTGCTGGGGCCGTTGACTCTCTGTGTGAAACGTTTCACGGTGGTAGCGCCAGCCGTGTCGGCCAAGAATTCCAGTTCATCGAGATATTCCTTGGTCTTGGCTTCGCCCTGTTGTGGTGTTATGATGCCCACAAGCACCGCCGTTTCTGTCTTCGCTTCTGATATTACAAACTCTTTCATTCTTTCGTTTTATTCGTAAGTGATGGCGTTATGCCGTCTTTGCGGTGGAACGTTCTTTCCCCCGGATATTCATGGACGTATGGTGTTCTCTGTGTATAAAGCCCTTTATCCGCTTGTCCATGTTCTGCATTTTGTTGGCAAAGGTATTACAAAAAAAACGTTTTTCCAAATGATTGGCAGATAATTTACGTTCCATATCCAAGAAAATCCACTCTTTTCTACGAAACAAACAGCGTACGGCAGGCTTCCTTACTCAACTTATCGCCGCCCAGTCTATGTTGCTCTTGCGCAGTTCCCTCAGCCTGTTCCATAGCAGAACGTGTTCAGGAGCGTTGCATTCAGGGTCAGAATCTATTATTTTCTGTGCCTCGTCGCGTGCCATCTGCACCAACTGGCCGTCTCGTGCTATGTCGGCAATCTTCAGGTCAAACGCCATTCCGCTCTGTTGTGTACCTTCAAGGTCGCCCGGCCCGCGCAGTTTAAGGTCTGCTTCGGCTATGCGGAAGCCGTCGTTCGTCTCGCACATGATGTCAAGTCGTTTGCGTGTCTCCGCACTTAGCTCGTAACCGCTCACAAGTATGCAGTACGACTGGTCTGCACCTCTGCCCACACGTCCGCGCAACTGGTGCAACTGTGACAGTCCGAAGCGTTGCGCCTCCATTATTATCATCACGCTGGCGTTGGGAACGTTCACCCCCACCTCTATCACTGTGGTGGCAACGAGCATCTGTGTCTCCCCGTTTGCGAAGCGTCTCATCTCCTCTTCCTTCTCCGCCGGTTTCATCTTGCCGTGTACCTTGCTCAGCTTGTAGTCTGGAAACACCTCCTGCAGGTGGTTGAAACCATCCTCAAGGTTCTGCAGGTCCATCTTCTCGCTCTCTGTTATCAATGGGAATACCACGTAAACCTGCCTGCCTTTCGCCACTTCGCTCCTTATACCGTTATACAGGCTGGCCTTCTGGTTCTCATACTTGTGCAGGGTCTGTATGGGCTTTCGTCCCGGCGGCATCTCGTCTATCACGCTCACGTCGAGGTCTCCGTATATGGTCATGGCGAGAGTGCGTGGAATAGGTGTCGCCGTCATAACGAGAATGTGAGGCGGATTGTCATTCTTCGCCCATAGTTTCGCCCTTTGTGCCACTCCAAAGCGGTGTTGTTCGTCCACCACCGCCATTCCGAGATTGGCAAAGCGCACCGTCTCCTCTATTACGGCATGCGTCCCCACAAGGATGTTCACGCTGCCGTTGGCAAGTCCTTCCGACACTTCCCTGCGCCGTTTGCCTTTCACTATGCCCGTCAGCAGTTCCACCCTCACGTCCATTCCGGTAAGGAACTCCCTGATGGTGGCAAGATGTTGCTCGGCAAGAATTTCCGTTGGAGCCATCATTACAGCCTGGAAACCGTTGTCTACGGCTATCAGCATCGCCATCAGTGCCACCAGTGTCTTGCCAGAACCCACGTCACCCTGCACCAGACGGTTCATCTGTCGCCCAGTGTTTATGTCACGCTGGATTTCGTGCATCACGCGTTTCTGCGCCCCCGTGAGTTCAAATTTCAGGTTGTTGGCATAGAAATCCTTGAATGCGCGACCCACCTTCGGCAGCACATAGCCGCGGTATTTCCTGCGGTTGTTGGCTGCATAGCGCAGTATGTTCAACTGTACGTAGAACAGTTCCTCGAACTTCAGCCTCTCCCTTGCATGTTGCATCTCGTGCTGTGTTTTCGGATAATGCACCATGCGCATCGCCTCGTCACGGCTTATCAGGTGCAACGGTTGCATGATGTAGTCGGGCAGCGTCTCCTTCAGCGGCGGCAGTTTTTGCAGCATGGCCTTTGTTATGCGTTCCATGGTGCGTGAGGTGATTCCCGCTTTCTTCATCCTCTCGGTGGTGATGTAGTACGGCTGCATCCCCATGTCGTTGAGTGCCAGCGATGAGGCATCGTCAATGTCGGGGTGGGCTATCTGCAAACGGTAGTTGAACACGGTAGGTTTGCCGAAGACAATGTACTCCTGCCCCACCTTGTAATTCTTCACTACGAACTTCACTCCGCTGAACCACACGAGGTCTATGACCCCCGTACCGTCAGAAAAATGCCCTATGAGACGTTTCTTTCTTATGCCTTGGTCGAATGTCTCGTAAGAAAGTATCCGTCCCTTTAACTGCACAAACGGCATGTCTGATGTCAGTTCCTTGATGGCATAGACCTTACTCCGGTCCACATATTTATATGGGTAATACTCTATCAGGTCGCCGATGCAGTGGATGCCCAACTCCTTGTTGAGTATCTCCTGCCTCTGCGGCCCTACGCCGGTAAGGTATTTTATGTCTTGTTCGAGAATGTCGGACATATATTATAGGTATGGTCACCACTACGCTACAGCGTATTGGTGATCTGTTTTTGCAGTGTCTTCGGATTGCTTTCTGGCATGCACCTTGCAATAGTGCCCAAATTACACTGTAATTGCATAGAGATTACAGTGTAAAAGCAGCCCGTTTACACTGTGATTAGGGCACTTTTGCAGAGTGCCGCATGTTTATTCCGTCAGAGCTTCGGCTATCACCATGTCAAAAGGCGTCGTAATCTTGATGTTCTCACGGTTTCCCTCCACCATCGTCACTCTCGCTCCGATGCCTTCCACCACCGATGCATCGTCTGTAAACGCCCCGGTGTATGGCTGCCTGTTAGCCCTTTTGAGCAGTTGTATGTCGAAAGTCTGTGGCGTTTGCACCATACGGTAGTCGCTGCGCAGCACGTTTCGTGCCTCTCCCTCGCTGCCGACATAACGCAAAGTCTCCACCACCGGTGCAACAGGAATCACCGCTCCGGTTGCGCGTGCCGTCTCATAGCATCTGCCTATTACCTCAGTGCTGGCGAAAGGGCGCACACCGTCGTGTACGCCAACTACCCCTTGCTCCGTGTCTGGTATGAGGTCGAGACCGTTCTTTACCGAATGGAAGCGTGTTTCACCGCCGTCTGCCATGGCATAGTCAATGTTGAAGCCATGCTCCACGCACAGAGTGCGCCAATAATCCTGCTGCGCCTTTGGCAGTACAAGGATAATCTTCAGGTCTGCCGAATACTCCCTGAACCGTTCCAAGGTGCGCATCAGCACCGGTATTCCTTTTACAGGCAGAAACTGTTTGGGCGTGTCGCCACCCATGCGCAGCCCTTTGCCGCCTGCTACTATTATTGCATAATCCATGGTCTTGTTGCGGATATTATCGTGTTCCCATTAGTCTGTTGAACATCATCTTCTCTTTTATACTCCCGGCGTTGTCCCTGTCGGTCAGTATTTCAAGGATGGCGTAAGAGTAGGGCAGTGTGGCAGCGGGCCCACAGCCGGTAATGATGTTCCCGTCAATGGTGAATATGTCTTCAGTGTATTCCGCACCGTCCATGTATTTCTCGAACCCCGGGTAGCACGTAGCCCTCTTGCCGCGAAGCAATCCGAGGTCGCCGAGAATCATGGGAGCGGCACATATCGCACCAATCCTCTTGCCGTCAGCTGCTTGCTTGAGCAGAGCCTCGCGCACACCCTCATGCTCAAGCAGGTGTGTGGCACCTGGCATACCGCCCGGCAACAGCAGGAAATCAGCGTCGCTCAGGTCTGCCTGCTCTATGGTGAGGTCACTCTTTATCACCACGCCGTGTGAGGATTCTATGTATTCAGAGCCTGTTATACTAACTGTCTTTGCGTCAATACCACCACGACGCAGTACGTCAATCACTGTCAGGGCCTCCAGTTCTTCTGAGCCGTCGGCGATAAATTCATATACCTTAGCCATAATTCTTCTCGTTTTATTTGTTGGTTTGATGGAAAAAATGTAAATTTGCATTGCAAAAGTACAAAACATTTGCCGAACAACAAACTTTTCCGCTATATAAAACGTTAAAAGCACATGAAAAAAGACATATTACGTTTCGCTTTCTTTGGTAATGAGTATCAGGCGAAGAAATCCCAGGCGGTTTACAAAATCATTGCTTTCCTGCAGCAGCGGGAGGCGGAGATTCTTGTGGACAAGCCTTTCTTTGAATTCATTACGCAGGGACAGCGTATTGACCTCAATGTCACCAAGGTCTTTGAGGGTGATGACTTCGAGGCCGACTTTGCCGTTTCCATGGGCGGAGACGGTACACTGTTGGAAACGGCGGCACGTGTAGGGGCCAAGAGTGTGCCTATAATAGGGGTTAACATCGGCCGGCTGGGCTTTCTGGCGGCCGTAAATCCATCGGAGATAGAGAGTGCTTTCGGTGCTTTGTACAGAGGGGACTACATCGTTAATGACCACTCTGTGATAAAGGTGGAGACGGATGAGGGGGACGAGATCGTGGGGTCGCCATACGCATTGAATGATATTGCACTGCTGAAGCGTGACCATGCCTCGATGATTTCCATACGTACAAGCATCAACGACGAATATCTTATGACATATCAGGCCGATGGCATAATTGTTACGACACCTACCGGCTCTACGGCCTACAATCTGTCAAACGGTGGTCCGGTCATTGCGCCGGACACGGGTACGCTATGCCTTACGGCTGTTGCGCCACATAGCCTTACGGTGCGCCCCATCGTGGTGTCGGATAATTGCGTAATAACGATGAAAGTGGAGAGCCGTAGCCACAATTTCCTGGCTGCGGTTGACGGCAGAAGCGTTAGTCTGAACGATGGGACTGTTGTGAAAATCTTCAAGGCGCCATACGCTGCACGTATCGTGATGTTCTCTGAGAAACGCTATTTCTCAACTCTGCGGGAGAAGATGATGTGGGGTATGGACCAGAGATAGGCCGATTTTTTTTAGTTGTTTTATCGTTTAGTTGTTTGGTGGTTGCTTGTCTGGCAGGCAAACCATCAGCTAAACCACCAAACAACTAAATGATAAAACAAGTATACAAATGACAACCGCCTATCCTATAATGACACTCGCCCGCTGGTTGTGGCGTTCGTCAGGCGATAACCGCCTGCAGGCTATCCTCAACACTGTAATAGGACTGTTGGACGTGGCGGTAAGTCTTGCGTCCGTATGGGCGGTGCAGCGGGCGGTGGACATTGCCGCACATAACCGGGAGGGGGATGTAGTCGTGGCTGTTGTAATCATGGCTTTGTTCCTCGCAGGCTCTTTCGCATTGAGCATCGCTTCCGTATGGGTGCGCAACATACTGGGAATCAAGGCGCAGAACCGTATGCAACGCCGTATGTTGGGGCGTATATTGCGCTCTGAATGGCGTGGGCGCGAGTCCATGCACAGTGGTGATGTGCTTAACAGATTGGAGCAGGACGTGAACATTGTGGTCAATTTTGTGGCTGAGACACTGCCTAATGCCGTCTCAACCGTTGCCATGTTTGTGGGTGCTTTCTGCTATCTCTTCTGCATGGATGCTGTACTTGCCATACTGATAGTGGCCGTTGCCCCTTTGTTTCTTGTCCTCAGCAAGTTGTATATGAGGAAGATGCGGCAGTTGTCAAGGGATGTGCGCGAGTCGGACAGTGCCGTGCAGAGCATCCTTCAAGAGTCGGTGCAGAACAGGATTCTTGTGAAAACGCTGGAGGGCGAGGATGCCGTTGTTGACAGGCTGGACGGACAGCAGCGTGAACTGCGGCGTAAGGTGGTAAGGAAAACAAAGTTTTCGGTATTTTCCAACCTCGTTGTGAATGTTGGCTTTGCCTTTGGCTATCTTCTTGCTTTCGCGTGGAGTGCGCTACGTATGTCGGCAGGGAGTCTTACATACGGAGGAATGACGGCGTTTCTGCAACTTGTCAACAGAATACAGAACCCTGCAAGGGATATAGCCCGGCTGGCACCACAGTTTGTTCAGGTGCTGACGGCAGCGGAGAGGCTTATGCTTTTCGAGAAGATACCGTTGGAGAAACAGGGTAGGCCGGTGACGGTTGACGCTCCGTGTGGAGTGATGCTGGATGGTGTGTCGTATGCTTATGCCGATGACCCGGAGCATCCTGTCGTGGACAATATCACGTTTGATTTCAAACCGGGCACATGCACTGCTATTGTAGGTGAGACGGGTGCTGGAAAGACTACGTTGCTGCGTATGATTCTTGCGCTTGTCCGTCCGACTGCCGGTCACGTGTATATATATAATAAGGTGGAGAAGGTTGAGGCATCGCCGCTGACGCGCTGCAATATCATTTATGTGCCGCAGGGAAATACTATGCTTAGTGGGTCTATACGTGACAATCTGTTGCTTGGCAACGTTGATGCTACTGACGAACAGATGTACAAGGCGTTGGATGATGCCTGTGCCGGCTTCGTCAAGGAATTGCCTGCCGGCCTTGATACGGTGTTCTCCGAGCAGGGGGGCGGCATGAGTGAGGGGCAGGCGCAGCGCATTTGCATAGCGAGGGCGTTATTGCGCCAGTGTCCGCTTATGATTCTTGATGAGGCTACAAGTGCCCTGGACACACAGACTGAGCAGCGTTTGCTGCATAACCTTTTGGCGGATGCCTCCCATACGGTTATCTTTATCACCCATAGGCCGGCGGTCTTACAGTATTGCACCGGCTCGCTGAATATTGCAAAAGCGCCGTAGGTGCGACATGATTTCATATATTTCCGGCGATATGCCATGACTTTGTATATGAAATTATGTCGCACCTACGGCGTTTGTTACTGTCGTTTGGATTGTACATTGTAGATAAGGTTCACGCCCTATCCTTTATTATGCCGCCCGTACCGGGCTTTGCCATGTCAATATAGGTGTTGTCGTAGGTTGTTCAATGTTCTTTTTGTGTTAGAGGAAGGTGCGCATGGCAAAAACAAATACGAGCCAACGATGAAACCGTTGGCTCGTATTGATTCACAACATGATGGCGCTTTGCCTTTCATACTTGTATTCATAGCATATAACCTATTGCAAGTAGGTATATGTCTGCGTGTCTGTTTGTTTTGTTTCGTCCGTTAGTGTGTTTCACTTCAGATACTGTGCCAACGGTGATTTGTCGGCATTGAGACCTTTCTTTAGACTTTCCGCATTGTTGCGGGCTCCGAGCAGGGAAGTGTGGGTATGGTCGTGGTTAAAGTATTCCATAGCCTTGGCCTTGTTGCCGCATTTCTTGTCGAGCATGTTGGCTGAGATGTTATGGATATCTACAAACTCCACTCCGTTTTCTTCTGCCAACTGCTTGCACCACTGTGGTATGTAGTTGTCGTTACGGCGTTCGATATACTGTTTCCCTTTTTTCTCCGTTACAGGATAGAATGTGCCTCGAACGTTGCCTGTTCCTTCATGCCATTCATTGCGTGGGGTGAATGAAAGGATTACAGGTATTGCTCCCTTCTCCTTGCAATCGACAATCATCTTGTGCAGGTACCATCCATAAGAATAAACGACGAGATTCTTCCCGTTGCTTTTCAGACGGTATACGTGGCTGGTGTCTTTTGCACATGGAATGACTCCACGTTCTTTGTCCTTGTCAATGCCGCCGATGTCGTTGTGTCCGAACTGTATCAGAACATAGTCTCCGGGGCGTAGTGTCTGGTACACTTCTTCCCAACGGTCTTCAAGCAGGAATGTGCGTGAGGAGCGTCCGGCTTTGGCACAGTTTATGAAGGTACACTTTGACTCGTCGAACACGGTGTATGCCTGTGAACCCCATCCCCACATGCCGTCAGGCTTTTTGTCCTCGTTTTTGCCTGTGGAGTCTCCGCAAAGATATATTCGTACCTTGCTCTTCTTCTCTGTGGCTGTCTTCGTTTTGGGAATGACATTCCCTTTCTTGTCATAGTTGTTAGGTTCCCATGCAAGTAGTTTGTCTTCATAGTCAGGAAAGACCTTTTCCTTTATTAGGTATGACTGCAGTTCCTTTACCTGTGGGTCGTTGCATTCTGCCAGTCCTTCTGCTGCTGACTTTGCATTCATGCGTGCTCCAAAGGCTGATGAGTGTATCTTGTCAAGATAGAAATGGTAGCCTGTCTTCCATTTGCCGTAGGTCTCGAATTTGCGTGCGGAGATATCGTTGAGGTCTATGACCGGCACATTCATCTCCTTGCCTATGGCGAAGATAGCCGGTGTGAAGTCTGTTAGTTTACGTTGTATGCGGTTTGTGTCGTTCGCTTCGTAAGCGTAGCGCGGAGTGAGGGTTAAGAGTATTGGTGTTGCTCCTTTTGCGCGTACTTCGTTGATGAATCGTCGTGTGTATCCACCGAAGGTGTACACCGTGTCTTGGCAGTGTTTCACCTTATTATATATGATAATGGAATCCTCCGTGATGCTTAGTTTTCCATCATGCCTGTAACTGGAACGTGCGCGTATCTCGTCCATAGGGCCATTGTCGTTATGCCCGAGTTCAAGAAACACGTAATCACCTTTCTGTACACCGCCAAGTGTACGCTGCCAAAGTTCCGGCGACTTGTAGAAGGTGCGTGGTGATGTTCCACCAAGTGCGTGGTTCTCTACGGTAATTCTGTTGGCGTCAAAGTATTCGTGTTCGTAGAATCCCCATCCCCATTGTCCGTTGTCTCCATTGCCGCGTGTGCCAGTACGCATTGTAGAGTTGCCCACGAGGAAGAGAACGGGATTGTTGCCTTTTCGTGACGAGCCAGGTACGGGCCTTGCCTGGTTGGCAATGTCCATGGAATCGGCGGTCAGGTCACGTACTCCGTTAATGTCAAGCCAGATGTCGCCTTGCCCTTTCTTGTTCTGGGCAGTGGCGGAAAGGGCGTAGAATGAAGAACCGAGTGCCACAATGGCTGTCAGTAAGATTGCTTTTCTCATATATTAGTAGTAAGTAGTTGTTTAGTTGTTTTGTATTATTGTTGTTTGGTTGTTTGGTTGTTTCGTATTATTGTTGTTTGGTTGTTTCTTGCAAAGGCAAGCGTGTGTGTGCTCTACTTTACGAAAAAGGTTTTCCATACGGTGAGCATTGACTGCTTGCTGCCATACATAATCTCAGCGGAACGTGTGAAGCCACGGTATGTGTTGCGTTCCTGTCTGGTAGTGAGGTGCTTGAGGATGTTGCTTTCTGTAGCTTCAAATGTTTCATCGTTATAGAGCATGTAAAATTTGTTTGTTATGGGTAAAGGTTCCTGTTCTACATTTCTTACACCTTCATTGTCGGCCACGCCGCTGGCAAGGTTTGCCAGTGCCGGTGCCAAATCAAGCATGTTCATTGTACCCTGCCTGTTGGTGCGCACCATCTCTTCGTACTGCTGTTTGTCCAACTGTTCTGAACTGTAAAGACGGCACAGTTTGCCATTGATGGTGTCTTCGCTTACGATGCGGCACAGTTTGTTGAAAACAGTATAATAGGTTATGCTGTCTGAGAATGTTACCTTGTTCACTGTGCCCTGCTTTGCTTCCAGCCTTTTACCGTTGCTTTCATACCACAGTGTGCTGTTTCCTATGTGGATATTGGCACAGGCTTTGATTTTCATGTTTGTCGGACCACTATATATGACAGCATTCTGGAAGTGCTCGTATGTAAACGGCCATGTGCTGATAGGACGCCAGTCTGATGATTGTGCATGGATGGCTGTGACAGCCATAGATAATAAAAATACGTAAAAAATTCTTTTCATATCTTTAGGGTTTTGGTTAGTCGGTGATTGTGCTTTACCTGTGCTTTAGTGTGATGATGACAACTTCTCTTGGCATGTTGAAACGGAAAGGGAAGTTCCCGCCAATTCCTGTTGATACACTAAGCATGAGTTTACGTAACGGATGGGTGGCTGTGCTTGCTTCATCGTAATAGTATGTCCCTCCCCATTCTTCATACATCATAGAAGCTGGGCTCCACCCGAAGAGTGAGAACTGTGTGCCGTGTGTGTGGCCGGACAATGTTATGTCTGGATGGAACAAAGGGAGAATATGGGCTTTCCATGCATTCGGGTCGTGCGACAGCATTATGACGAATGGTGGTGTTCCTGTTTTCTCTTGTATCCTCTTGTTATATAACGGCAAGCCGTCAAGAGCCTTGTCAAGGTTACCATACTGTGGAAATGGTGGCTTGCCCCAGTTTTCCTCTCCTACGATAATGATAGAGTCTGTGTCGGTGACGCCTTGGGTATTGACACTCTTATGATGGATGGTGTAGTGTGCATTTTCAAGAAGCGTCCATCCGAAAGAGCGTTGCATTCGCCGTGTGCTGGCTATCATCTCAGCTCTTTTCTTGTCCGATATATTGATATAGGCGGAATAGTCGTGGTTGCCCATGATGCTTATAACGCCGTCTTTTGCCCGCAATGAAGAGAAAGTCTCTTTATGTGCTTCAAGTTCAGAGGGGGAAAAATTCTCTATATCGCCCACAAAGCAGATTAAGTCGGGGTGCAATGAGTTTACGGTGTCAATGCTTTCTTGTAGCAGTGAATGGTATGACCCTCTGAAAGTCCCTGTGTGTGCATCCGATAATTGTGCTATTCTGTAGCCGTCAAATGCTTTAGGTACGGAAGAACTTTCGTAGACAATGTGACGTATGCGTAATTGTGTGAAACCATAGGTTATGCCCCATAGTATAATCCACACTATGCCCACAGCACCAGCAATACCTAACCATTCACCTATTTTAGGGATAAACGAAAGAACGGAGAATACCATCTTTGGAATACAGAACAGTCCAATCAGCAGCAAGAAGATGTTGACGGTGTTGTATTCCTGTATCATTCCTCGTCCGAACAGGATAAAATACAAGGCAAAGCCGATGACAACTGCCGTGGGCAACCACCAAATCCACCGCCACATTGACACGATGTTAATGTAACGATGGAATATGTGGTAGTCGCTCAATATACCTAATGATATGAGCAGTATCGGAAATATAAGCTTTACCATAATAAGTAAGTGTGCAAATCTATTTTTATAATAATGTTTTTGTTGAATCCACTGATTATCAGTAATGCTTGCCTAAGCAAGAAACAACAAAACCATCCGCCCGGTATGCAGTGACGCTTGCCTAAGCGGGAAATAACAATAAACCCGAACAACTACTTGATTATGTAACAGCAAATACCGTGTGCTACGGCAAAGGTAAAGAAATACCTTATTGTGCAGGCTGTGCAGGTGTTGTGCTTCCCTGTGCAGGAGCAGCCGGTGCTTTGGCTGGACTTTTCTGTTCAGTTGCGCCAAATCCTTGCACGTTGTTAGGGTTTGTTGTAGCTTGCTCTGTTGCTGCATTCTCTATAACAGAACCTTCTGTTGTGGCTGTCGGTGCGACGTATGCGCAGGCAATGCTTATAATAACCATTGCAGCAGCAAGTGCCCATGTGGCTTTTTCTATAAACTGTGTTGTCTGGCGGACACCAGCCACAGAATTCGCGCTTGAAAAGCCTGAAGCCAGGCCACCACCTTTGGACTCCTGAATGAGTACGATACCAATCATCAGCAAAGCGGCCAATACGATAAGAATTACGAATAATGTGTACATTTTGTTCTTTTTGTTTCTTAGATGTTATTATTTTGTTTTCTGGTTCACTATAAGTTTTGCAAGGAATCTCTTTTGGTCATCAAAATAGAGGTTTTTCTTTTCCTGCATATTGTTTATACGGTTCATTATGTCAAGTGCCTTCTTGTATCTTCCTTGCTTGATGTATATTCCTGCAAGAGTCTCAGTAAGGTATTCATCTTCCGGTTCACGTTCACTGTTGTCAGCTATCGGTACCTCCGGCAGATATTCCGGTTCCTCTTGTAACGTAATGCGGCCATTATCGTTATTTATGAAAGCATCAATGAGTGCGCCACCGTTCATAGCCGTGTTGGCAAGAGTGGCAGGTTCTGTGCTTTCTACTGTCTCATTCAACTCTTCAAAGTCCGTTGCCAATAGATAAGCTACATAATCAACGGTAGCATCGGCAGCCGTTGGCTTGCGCTTGTCCTTTTCTGCTTTCCCATCCTTTCTGTCCGTCTTCTTTGACGGTTTCTCATCTTCAGGTATGGTGCTAAGGAACGAGTCAATCAATGATACCGTGCGTGATTCTCCATTCTCCGCCTCTGCATTCCCCCTTCTGTCAGGGACATTGAGGAAGCTTTGTGGCGATTTGTGCTTCAGACGATAGTGTGCGGATTCAACCAAGTTGAACAGTATCTTCCTGTCTGTGAAGTATATTGCCGCCCTTCGCAGTTCTTCGTCAAACGATGGGTCATGCAACAGGTAAAGATTCTTTATCATCAAGAGCCTTGCAGGCTGATAGTACGGATACAAAGCCGTCATCCGCCTGAGATCGTAAAGGGTCTCACGGTTGAGAAGTTCGGGATGTTTTGTCAGCTCTTGTATGTTCACAATTCTGTATTGTTAGATTCTTACACCTTAATATATAATACCAGGTGTGGCAGATATTACCAATTGGCAACGGTAGCATTGAATATTTGGTCACAAAGGTCCTTACACATCTGTGTCACAAGTTCTTCCTGTACGGAAGCAAGACTTTGGGTTGTCTCGTATGAGGCTGTCGCTGTGAACGATTTCTCAAAGTCCTCATCATGCTTTGCGTTGTTTGTGAAACGTACATTGACAGTCATTGTCAACTCTGTTTGCGCTGAGTATCCGTCTGCAGATACTGATTTATTGCGTTGCTGGTATTGTGTTATCTCACCCTCCACCTTCAAGTCACCATTACGTTTAACCTGTATGAGACGTGTTTGTGAAGCGTAGACATCCTTCAATCTGTTATTGAACATTGCCTGCATCGGCCCCCATACATAACTTGCCCTTATCGGGAAATCATTAATCTGTATGGTCTTTGTCTTTGCATAGTCAATGCTGGCACCGTTGAACTTGTATGAAATGGAACAGGCAATGAGCACGGTCATCATTAGTGTGCAGCATATTGAAATTGCAGTGATGTGACGCTTCTTCATCTTATTCCGAATTGTTTGAGTCTTCTGTATAATGTCCGGTCTGATATGCCGAGGTCCGTTGCGGCTTTCTTCCTGTTGCCGCCATTACGCTCCAAGGCCTTTTCCAATACAATCTTGCTAAGGTCCGTAAGGTTCAGGTTCTCCGGCTCAGGGATTTCCTGGACTATGGCCTTAATCGGTTGTGGTTCATTATACGTGGCGTGTGCATAAGGCTGTATGGGCATCGGAGTGGTCGCCGCTTCATCTATCTGTTTTCTCAGCGATGTTATCTCCCTTCTCATATCGGACACGTTGCCCCTCATTTCATAAAGAACCTTGAAAAGCATCTCCCTCTCGTTTTCATACGTGCGGGCCCCGTTACCTTGTGCTGTTATTGTAGCAAGCTGTGTGCTGTCTTCATTTACAGGAATGAATTTCAGCAAGTCGTCAACGTCAATGTCACGAGTCTTGCAAAGCACGGACATTTGTTCGGTAATGTTTTTCAACTGCCGCACATTTCCCGGCCATTTGTATTTTATCAAGACCTGTTTGGCTTGCTCTGTCAACTGAATGCGTGGCAACCTGTACTTCTCTGATGTCTGCATGGCAAAAAGACGGAACAGCAGAACTACGTCTTCTCCTCTGTCTCTAAGTGGCGGCATCTGTATGGGTATGGTGTTGAGACGGTAGAACAGGTCCTCGCGAAACCGTCCTTCCGTTATCGCTTTGCGCATATTGACATTTGTGGCAGCAACTATTCTCACGTCCGTCTTCCTCACCTCCTGTCCACCTACACGGATATATTCCCCAGTTTCCAGTACTCTCAGCAGTCGTGCCTGAGTGGCAAGTGGAAGTTCTCCCACCTCATCAAGGAACAGTGTACCCTTGTTCGCCGCTCCGAAATATCCTTCACTTTCGCCTATGGCACCGGTAAAGGAACCTTTTTCGTGACCGAACAATTCAGAATCGATGGTACCTTCAGGGATGGATCCGCAGTTTATGGCAAAATATTTCTCGCGCCGACGTGGTGAACAATCATGTATAATGCGTGGAATAATCTCTTTTCCCACACCGCTTTCACCTATTATAAGCACAGAAAGGTCTGTCCGTGCCACTTGCAGAGCAATGTCCAGTGCACGGTTCAAGCCATCGCAGTTGCCTACGATGTTATAATGTTGCTTGATATTTTGCAGTTCCTTCAAATCCATATTGGGATGCAAAGATAACTATTTTTTTTTATATACAATAGTATTTTGCCGAAATTTAACAATATTGTTATGCCTGCATTTCTTCATTTGGCGGTGTTGATGTGGTGTAGTTCGCGTTTTCACGCCTGTGTTCGGCAGGGTTAAATCCCTTTTTCTTCACAGAGAAACGGGACCTTTCACCATCTTCCCTGCGCTCTCTGTATATTTTTGTCAGAGGGTTGTCAAAGGGAATATCATATTCTTTTCTGTAGCGCGCTATGTCAATAGCCATGAAGACAGCCTGCAACGTGTTTTCGTACCCGGTTGATACTATAGGCATATCAACGGCTGTCACAACAATCAGCTTTTTGCTTTCAGTTATGTTTTCGAATGCTGCCATACATTGTGCGTCGTATATCTCTATAAAGGCATCATAGGCCTGGTATGTTTCCGTTTCAAAGAAAGCAGCGCCGTCAACAGCACCAAACGCCTGTGTTCCGTTTTTTGCAAGTTCTTCTACGGCTGATGTGACGATGTCAAGCCCGTTGTCCGCCTCGGCATCTATATGTTTTTTGCCGGCAGAGGCTATGGCAATGCGGGGGTTGAGAATAAGATAGTCTCTTTTCAGTATATCCGCCACTTGTATTGCACGTTCCATTACAATCTCTTTTGTGATGTGCGCTTCGACATCTTCCACCTCGACGTCACCCGTTATCGATGCCATCTTCATGCTGTCGTTCACATAAAGTGTCATAGCGTCCTGCGCCTCTTGGCCTATGCACTGTTTTAGAACATCTATCGGTGCATTGCCAAATGGCAGGCATACAATGCCATGTACCTTCCCGTCGCGCCAGTCTTCTATAGCGTCGTTGAGGGCTTCCTGTTCCGGTTGTCCGTCCGCACCATACAGAGTGATACTGCAAATGTCCGCCAGTTCTTCTTCTCCGAGCATTTCGTTTAGCAGGTTGTATTTGTCGTGTGGCGCATTGCCCACGATAGCTATGTTTGGTAATTTCTTGGTCATTATATTGCTGTGAGATTGTAATGTTTATCTTGTTTCGTCTTGTTTGGACGCTTTGCCCTTTGCTGTTGACAATAACCCGCATGCAGCGAATATGTCTTGGCCGCGTGAGGCTCTTATGGTCGTGAAGACACCATGGTTGGTAAGATAGTCACGCAAGGCTTCCATCTTCTTCTCGTTACCGGGTTTCAGTTCTATTCCTGGAATGCTATGGAAACGTATCAGGTTGACACGGCAGTCAAGACCATGTAGCAGTTTCACGATTTCCTTTGCATGTGTCATGGAATCATTGAAACCATCAAAGACTATGTATTCAAATGACAGCCTGCGTTGGCGTGGTACGTCTTCCCTTTGCCACAGTGTGCTGTCATGTACTTGCTTCTTGAATGCAGGGTATGCCGTCAACAGTTCCACGACTTCGGTAATCGGCATGGCTTTCTCGGCAGGCATCAGCTGCATTCGTTGCTCATGTATGGGCGAATGCAATGATATTGCTACATGGCAGCTGCTC
>CAZPNC010000019.1:0-32743 GCA_964587945.1 uncultured Prevotella sp.
ATGCTGCCCGTATGGTGGCGATGCAGACAGCCACGGATAATGCCGATGAATTGCTGAGAATGCTTAATCTACAGTATAACAAGAGCCGTCAGCAGGCCATAACCAATGAACTGCTTGATTTGGTCGGTGGTACAGTCAACAACTAACACTGCCGATATACAGATTGGGTTATGGCGGAAGTTACGGCATTTACCTTATGATGCTATCTTGAAGGCATCGCCGACAATAAAAGAAAGCACAGCGTCACGGACTTTGAAAAGTCAGTGACGCTGTGCTTGTTTTCTGCCCCGCAGAATAAGCGGATTCTCCGTATTTATTTGATTGTGTCAACCAAAGGCAGCATTTCCGTAATCCAGCAATTTGCCTCTATGTCATAAAACTTGTCGAGACTATTTACCGCCCATGGAATAGCATGAGTATCTCCTGAACATGATAGGGACAGCGCAGACAAAATGGGTAGGATGATTTGTCCGAGACTTCGTGCTATTAGCATCCCTTTCCGTCTAAATTGCAAGAAGCGCCGGATTCTATTTCCGGTAACTTTACATCTGCGAGAGAGAATGTCACGCTACCATTCTCCATGAGAAAGCAGGGTATGCCGATGACTCCGATATTCTTTATGGTGTCAAAAGCCGGATTGTTATCACGCAACTGCATAAACTCCTTCATATTACGGACGTGCTCGCCGATGTCGATGAGTTGGAAACGCTGGTCGTCCTTGACCATTGCCTTGACAGCCTTGCAGTCAGGACAGGTGTGCATTACAAATACTTTAATCATTTTTATAGTAGAATTTTAGTGTTGCATCAAGCGTATGGAACGATATGCCACATATATTGCTTTGCAGGGTACAAAGGTAATGTTATTTATCTGAAACTCAAAATAAAAACTCTTCAAAAGAAGAAAAATAATAGGTAGTAGCGGTAAAAAAGATATTAAAGAATCGCGTGTAGCATTAAGTGTATAAACGCCGGGAGAGGGTATGAGGGAATGATAGTTCAACAGTTAGGCGGTAAAGACATTGACGGCAAAATAAAGTAGCCAAGTCCTTTTTGTGTTACAATATTTGGCTATGTTGTGAAAAAAACGTACCTTTGCACCCGAAAAGCTTTTGTAAAAGATTGATAATATATTAGATAAGAAATGATAACAGTTACAAATCTCGCTATACAGTTTGGTAAGCGTGTACTTTACAAGGATGTAAACCTCAGGTTTACATCAGGAAACATATATGGTGTCATTGGGGCAAATGGTGCCGGCAAGTCAACCCTTTTGCGTGCTATCAGTGGAGACTTGGAACCCAATAAGGGTACAGTGGAACTCGGTGCAGGTGAAAGACTTTCCGTACTCGAGCAGGATCACTTCAAATATGATAATGTAACAGTTGTAAATGCTGTACTTATGGGGCATCAGCCCCTTTGGGACAACATGCAGGAGCGCGATGCCCTTTATTCAAAGGGGGAGATGACGGAAGAAGATGGTAACCGTGCTGCAGAACTTGAAGAGAAGTTTGCTGAGATGGATGGCTGGAATGCAGAGAATGATGCGGTTCAGTTGCTTTCAAATCTCGGTATAACGGAAAGTTCACACTACAAGATGGTGGGCGAACTGTCAAATACGGAGAAGGTCCGTGTGATGATGGCCAAGGCTCTATTTGGTAATCCTGACAATCTGTTGCTTGATGAGCCTACCAATGACCTTGATTTGGATACGGTGCAGTGGCTGGAGGAATATCTGTCAAATGTGGAACAGACAGTGCTTGTCGTTTCGCATGACCGACACTTCCTTGATGCTGTTTCGACGCAGACCGTGGATATAGACTTCGGCAAGGTTACTGTGTTCTCTGGTAATTACTCTTTTTGGTATGAATCAAGCCAGTTGGCTTTGCGTCAGGCGCAGAACCAGAAAACCAAGGCTGAGGAAAAACGTAAGGAACTGGAAGAGTTCATACGTCGTTTCTCTGCCAATGTGGCAAAGTCAAAGCAGACGACATCACGCAAGAAAATGCTTGATAAACTTAATGTAGAGGAGATACAACCTTCTACGCGTAAATATCCTGGTATTATTTTCCAAATGGAGCGTGAACCAGGTAACCAGATTCTGGAGGTAGAGAATCTTAAAGCCTTGGATACGGATGGCACGGTATTGTTTGATAATGTGTCATTCAACATAGAAAAAGGACAAAAGACAGTGTTCCTTTCCCATAATCCAAAAGCGATGACTGCTTTTTTCGAGATTATCAATGGCAACCGTGAACCTGATGGCGGTGAATATAAATGGGGTATTACCATAACGACAGCGTATCTGCCGCTTGACAATACGGCATATTTTGAATCAGACAAGAACCTTGTGGATTGGCTGTCGCAGTATGGCCCGGGCAATGAGGTGGCAATGAAGGGTTTCCTCGGTCGTATGTTATTCAAACAGGAAGAGGTAGATAAGAAAGTTAATGTGCTTTCCGGTGGCGAGAAGATGCGTTGCATGATAGCGAGGATGCAATTACAGAATGCAAACTGCCTTATACTTGATACACCTACGAACCATTTGGATCTTGAGTCTATACAGGCATTTAATAATAACCTTATGTCTTTCAAGGGTAACATATTGTTCTCTTCACATGACCATGAGTTCATCAATACTGTTGCTGACCGTATAATAGAACTTACACCTAAGGGGACGATAGACAAACTTATGACGTATGATGACTATATTTATGATGAACAGATAAAGGAACAGAAGACGCAAATGTATTCTTGATTTTGTGGTGAACATAATTTCGGGGACGTTTGAAAAGTCACAGAGGTTACATTAATCTTTGTCTGCTTATTTTGAAGAAGTCTACCATTGGCACGCTTATTGTATTAGGATTGCCGGTAAAAACAAACATTATAAAGTAATGAAACAAGAGGATATTAATACTATTGATGAAGAGAATACAGTAAAGTCTGCTGATAATGCCGGCAATACTGAAGGGGATACCAGTGAAACCGTAACAACGGAGACTGGGGCTGATGATGTGGCGGAAGGTAAAGATGCAGAGAATGCTGAAACTGTAAAAGCGGAAGAGACGGACTCTTTGGCAGCAGCACAGGCGGAAATAGAGGAACTAAAGAAGCAGGCTCTTTACAAACAGGCGGAGTTTGAGAACTTTCGCAAGCGTACTATCAAGGAAAAAGCAGACCTTATACTTTCTGGCGGCGAGAAAACGATTAAAACAATATTGCCCGTATTGGACGATTTTGAAAGGGCTTTGCAAGATAAGAGTGATGACCCTGATGCCGTGCGTGAGGGGATGAGATTGATATTTGCTAAGTTCGTGAAGACTCTTGAACAACTTGGCGTAAAGAAAATAGAGACTGATGGAGTTGATTTTAATGTCGATTACCATGAGTCTATTGCACTTGTCCCTGGTATGGGGGATGACAAAAAGGGCAAGGTCGTAGACTGTGTACAGACAGGTTATTTGCTTAATGATAAGGTTATACGTTATGCAAAAGTAGCGGTAGGCCAGTAAACACCTTAATAAACACACTAATGGCAAAAAGAGATTACTATGAAGTGCTTGGCGTTGATAAGAATGCCAGCGCTGCAGATATTAAAAAGGCATATCGTAAGATAGCCATAAAGTATCATCCTGACCGTCAGGGAGACAAAAGTGATGCTGAAAAGAAGCAGGCAGAGGATAAGTTCAAGGAGGCAGCAGAAGCTTATTCCATATTATCTGATGACCAAAAGCGCAAACAGTATGACCAGTTCGGCTTCGATGGCCCTGGTGGCTTTGGAGGCTCAGGCGGTTTCAGTGGAGGTTTTGGCGGTAGCGGCGGCTTCTCTATGGATGATATATTCTCTATGTTCGGTGATGTGTTCGGCGGACATGGCGGTGGCTTTAGTGGTGGCTTCGGCGGCTTTGGTGGTGGCGGCGGTAGTACTCAGCAGGTCTATCGCGGCTCTGATCTCAGATTGAAGGTGGTTCTTAACCTTAAAGAGATAGCAACCGGTGTGACGAAGAAGTTCAAGGTACGAAAGGATGTAACATGTTCGTGCTGTCATGGTTCCGGAGCGGCAGAAGGTTCAAGCCAGGATACTTGTCCGACATGTCATGGTTCTGGTGTCGTAATAAAGCAGCAACAGAGTATCTTCGGCATGATGCAGACGCAGAGCGTTTGTCCAACATGCGGAGGTGAAGGACGGGTAATCAAGAATAAGTGCCCTAAATGCCATGGCGACGGTGTTGAACATGGTGAGGAAGTTGTTGAAGTCCATATACCGGCAGGTGTACAGGATGGCATGGTAGTTAATGTTTCTGGCAAAGGAAATGCCGGAAAACGTAATGGTATGCCTGGTGACATTAAGGTATTTATTGAAGAAGAACGTAATGAAACGTTCATCCGTGACGGTAAGGATCTTATCTACAATCTTCTCCTTGACTTTCCTACGGCAGCCCTTGGCGGTGATGTCAACATCCCGACAATAGAGGACACAATGCTGAAGGTGAAGATAGAACCAGGAACCCAACCTGGTAAGACACTACGCTTGAGAGGTAAAGGATTGCCTGCCGTACAGGGTTATGGCTATGGAACAGGTGATTTGCTTGTCAATATAAGTGTTTATGTACCGAAAACACTTTCAAAAGATGAGAAGAAGTCTTTGGAAGCACTGAGGAACTCGGATAATTTCCGTGGAGATCGCGATACTAAGAAGAATATTTTTGACAAGTTCCGCAATTATTTTTCTTGATGATACATCATAATATATGACTTACAAGGAAACTTTAGATTATTTATATAATGCAGCGCCTGCCTTTGAAAAGGTGGGCGCTGGTGCGTATAAGGAGGGCTTGAGCAATACGTTTGCCCTTGATGAGCATTTCGGTCATCCTCATAGAAAGTATCAGACTATACACGTGGCCGGGACAAACGGTAAGGGTTCTGTATCGCATACCATTGCTGCCCTCTTGCAGATTGCCGGCTACAAGGTCGGACTTTATACCTCACCGCATCTTGTTGACTTTAATGAACGTATACGTGTAAACGGAAAACCCATTGAACATGAATATGTCATAGACTTTGTGGAACAGGAAAATACCTTCTTTGAACCTCTCTGTCCCTCTTTTTTTGAGTTGACAACGGCTTTAGCCTTTAAGTATTTTGCGGAACAGCAGGTCGATATAGCGGTCATAGAAGTAGGGTTGGGGGGACGGCTTGATTGTACTAATGTCATAAATCCATTGCTTTGCGTAATAACGAACATATCGTTTGACCATACTGCTTTCCTTGGAAAGACACTTGGCTTGATAGCAGGAGAGAAGGCGGGAATCATAAAGAGTGGCGTTCCTGTGGTGATAGGAGAACATAACGCAGAAACACGTAAGGTGTTTGAGCAAAAGGCACACGACATGGATGCACCGGCTATTTTCGCTCAAGATAGCCAATATGTACATTCCAGTACACCTACTGCTTGTGGAGGGAGAAAGTATGATACATGTTGTTTCGGTACATTGGAAGGCGCACTTGGTGGGGAATGTCAGGAGAGAAATGTCAATACTATACTTCATGTGCTTCTGCCCTTGGCAAAGGCTATGAAGAAAGCGGGAATGCAACCATTACTGAAGGGACGGACAGAAGAATGTATGACATTGATAGATGTCGTGCGTCGGGCATTGACGGATGTGTGTTCCATAACAGGACTGATGGGACGCTGGCAGACTTTACGGGAGAATCCATTGGTGATATGTGATACCGGACACAATGTGGCAGGGTGGCAGTACCTGTCAAGACAGATAAAGTCAGTAGCAGAAGATATGAAAAAGAAAAATGCAGATAGTCGCCTGCATATTGTCTTTGGTATGGTTGATGATAAAGATGTCAATACTGTACTTGGCTTATTGCCTCACAAAGCCTGCTATTATTTTACTCAAGCGGCAACACACCGTGCCATTCCTGTAGACAGACTTCTGCAACAGGCAGTGGGTATGGGTTTGAAAGGACAGGCATTCCATTCTGTAAAGGATGCATATATGGCTGCCCTTGCAAATAGTGCGGAATGCGATTTTATCTTTGTCGGCGGCAGCAGTTATGTAGTAGCAGATTTGTTGTCGTGAGTTGTTTTTTCGTATATTGTTTGGTCGTTTGGGAAAAAATAGCTAAATTTGCACGGTTTTATGTGAAGTCTTGTGCTTCTATGTATCAGCCGACAATAAAAAAGAATCTAATAAAACAAAAAAGATAATACTATTATGACAGGTAAAGTAGATGTTCTCCTCGGTCTTCAATGGGGAGATGAGGGTAAAGGCAAGGTTGTTGACGTGCTCACACCAAGGTATGACGTGGTTGCTCGGTTTCAGGGTGGTCCGAATGCTGGCCATACTCTTGAGTTCAATGGAGAAAAGTATGTACTTCGCTCCATTCCTTCTGGCATCTTCCAAGGCGGAAAAGTGAACATTATCGGTAATGGCGTAGTTCTCGCCCCCGATTTGTTTATGGATGAAGCTAAAGATTTGGAGAAGAGTGGGCACGACTTGCAATCCCGTCTCCATATTTCAAAGAAGGCGCATCTCATTATGCCTACTCATCGTATTCTTGATGCTGCCATAGAGGCATCAAAAGGCGCGAATAAAGTTGGTACCACAGGCAAAGGCATAGGCCCTGCCTATGCTGATAAAATAGCACGTACAGGTCTTCGTGTAGGTGATATTCTCGATAATTTTGAGGCTAAGTATGCTGCACATAAGGCTCGTCATGAGGAACAGCTGCGTGCCATGAACTATACTGATTATGACATAACGGAAGTAGAAAAAAAATGGCTTGAGGGTATAGAATACCTGAAACAGTTCCAGATAGTTGATTCCGAACATGAGGTTAATAAGGTATTGAAGGCTGGTAAATCTATACTTTGCGAGGGGGCACAGGGCACAATGCTTGATGTTGATTTCGGTTCTTATCCTTTCGTTACATCAAGCAACACTATCTGTGCGGGTGCTTGTACCGGTCTTGGACTCGGGCCTAATAAAATCGGCGAGGTGTTCGGCATAATGAAGGCTTATTGTACCCGTGTCGGTGCAGGTCCTTTCCCTACAGAGCTCTTTGATGAAACAGGCAAGAAAATGCGTGACATCGGTTTTGAATATGGTGCAGTGACAGGTAGAGAGCGTCGTTGCGGATGGATAGACCTTGTAGCTCTGCGTTATTCTATCATGGTTAATGGCGTAACACAGCTTATTATGATGAAGAGTGATGTGCTGGACACATTCCCCACAATCAAGGCTTGTGTGGCTTATAAGGTTAATGGTGTCGAGACTCCAGATTTCCCTTATGATATAGAAAACGGCATAGAACCAGTGTACAAGGAAATGAAGGGCTGGCAGACTGATATGACCAAAATGAGTTCGGAAAAGGACTTCCCACAGGAGTTCAAGGATTATATCGCTTTCCTTGAGGCCGAGTTGGAGACTCCTATTAAGATTGTGTCCATTGGCCCTGACCGTGAACAGACTATTGTCAGAAAGTAAAATGTAGTTTGTATGTTTTTATTTCTTATAATAGCAATAAAGACAAACTGACAAAACATCTAAAATATAATAATGGCACAGAAACCAAGTATACCAAAAGGAACACGGGATTTTTCTCCAATGGAGATGTCTAAGCGTAACTATATCTTCAATACCGTTCGCAAGGTATTTGAACTTTATGGCTTTCGCCAGATTGAAACACCTGCAATGGAGAACCTGTCAACCTTGATGGGAAAATATGGAGAAGAAGGGGACAAGCTTCTATTCAAGATTCTTAACTCAGGTGATTTCCTGCATGGTATGACAGCAAGCGATGTTGTCAATACCTCAACACTGAAGTTGGCTGCCAGATTCTGTGAGAAAGGTTTGCGCTATGATCTTACTGTTCCGTTTGCGCGTTACGTAGTGCAGCATCGTGAGGATTTGCAGTTACCGTTCAAACGTTATCAGATACAACCGGTATGGCGTGCAGACCGTCCACAGAAAGGTCGTTATCGTGAGTTCTATCAGTGTGATGTAGATGTTGTAGGCTCTGATTCTCTGCTCAATGAGGTTGACCTCATGCAGATAACGGATACCATCTTCTCCAATTTTGGAGTAAAGGTACAGATTAAGATAAACAACCGCAAGATACTTACAGGCATAGCGGAAGCGATAGGCGAAGCTGGCAAGATAGTAGATATAACCGTTGCGATAGACAAACTGGATAAGATTGGTCTTGATGCCGTAAATGAAGAATTGCGAAATGATGGCGTTTCAGATGAGGCAATAGAGAAGTTGCAGCCTATTATAAAGCTTGAAGGCACTAATGCACAGAAGTTGAGTGTTATATCCGAAGTGTTGAAAGATTCGGAAACCGGCTTGAAGGGAGTTGAAGAGATGCGTTATATTCTTGGTATACTTGGAGCATTGGATTCTGATAAGGGCACACTCAACAATGAATTGCAGTTGGATCTCACTTTGGCGCGTGGATTAAACTATTATACAGGCGCTATATTTGAGGTTAAAGCTATGGATGTTCAGATTGGCAGTATAACAGGTGGTGGCCGCTATGATAACCTTACTGGTATTTTCGGTATGCCCGGTCTGTCAGGTGTTGGCATATCTTTCGGTGCAGACCGGATATATGACGTGCTTAACCAGCTTGACCTCTATCCGAAAGAGGCTGTTAATGGAACAGAGCTACTCTTTATTAACTTTGGCGAGAAGGAGACCTCATATTGTATGCCTATTGCTGCTGCAGCCAGGAAGGCTGGTATCCGTACGGAACTGTATGCTGATGCCGTCAAAATGAAAAAGCAATTGTCCTATGCCAATGCCTTGTCTGTTCCGTTTGTCGCACTTGCTGGGGAAAACGAAATAGCTAATGGCAAAGTGACTCTTAAAAACATGGCAACAGGCGAACAGACTCTCGTCACTACATCAGAACTGATAAAATCAATAAAGGGATAAAAATGAAGAAAATCATGCCGCGCATTTCTATTGTTGCACTATTGTTTTCATTGTTATTTACAATGACATCAAGTGATAAACGCATCACAATCTTTATGATTGGTGATTCTACGATGGCTAATAAGGATATTGAAAAAGGTCCTGAACGTGGTTGGGGTATGGTGCTGCAAGGCTTCTTTTCAGAGAATGTCGTAGTTGATAATCATGCTCTTAACGGACGTTCTTCACGTAGTTTCATTCTTGAAGGTCATTGGCAGAAAGTTTATGATGCAATGAAACCAGGAGACTATCTTGTCATACAGTTCGGACATAATGACGAGAAAGGTAGCATTGGCGACAGAAGGCATACGGATGCCGGATTGACGTTGGATGATAATTATCGTATGTTTGCCCGTGCTGCACAGGAGAAGGGTGCCACACCTATTATAATGAATGCTGTGGCGCGACGTAATTTCTATAAGAAGCCAGATTTAGGCATTGATGATGAGTCTCTACGCAACGTGGCATATAAGGAGGAAAAGGTTAATAGTGACACCCTTGTTGACACACATGGCAACTATATCCTCACTCCGAAGAATGTCGCACAGATGATGCGTGTGCCATACGTTGACGCAAACAAGATAACACATGACCTGGAACAGTCTTTGGGCATAGAGAATAGCCGCAAGCTACACATGTGGTTGAAGCCTGGAGAGTATGGTGTGGCAAAGGGACGTCAGGATAATACACATTATAACGTATACGGTGCTCACAGGGTAGCGGATCTTCTTGTGGATGCTATGGCAAAAGTCTGTCCGGAACTCAAGCCGTTTGTCCGACACTATGACTATATTGTGTCAGCTTTAGGTAAAGGCAATTATATGACACTTCAGGCTGCTGTAGATGCGGTGCCCGATGGCTCTGCCGCTACAATCTCGGTCATCGACGGTTCTTGGAAAAAGCCGATTATACCAAAAACTAAAAAAATCAACATAGTCAAGTATAGTAGCGTAAATATAAATTAATCCTATAAATAATGTGGCAATGAAACAAAATCAGTATATCTTTTCATCAGTTGTAATTGCCATAGGACTGGTGGTGATGGGATTGGCAGTGCGCAGTGGCATTATCTCTTTCAAGGCAATGGATCGTAGTGTCATAGTGAAAGGACTTGCTGACCGCGAAGTTAAGGCCGACAAGGTCACATGGCCGTTGGTTTACAAGGAAATAGGCAATGACCCTTCTGAAATGTACAATATTCTTGAAATGAAGAACAAGAAGGTCGTAGCGTTCTTGAAAGCTGCAGGAATTAAGGAAGAAGAGATAAGTGTCAATCCTCCAGTCATATCTGACCGTCAGGCAGACAATTATGGCAATGAGATAATGAACTATCGTTATAAGGCTACCAGTGCAATCACTGTCATTTCTTCTGATGTAGATAAAGTAAGGCAGCTGATGCGTAGACAGACGGAGCTCATGAAGCAAGGCATAGCCATTGTCAGTGAAGAGTTTGGAGGTAATGCTGTGATTTATGAATTTACGGGACTCAATAAAATAAAGCCACAGATGGTAGAAGAGGCCACGAAGAAGGCAAGGGAAACAGCCAAGAAGTTTGCCGAGGATTCAGAGAGTGACCTTGGCGGAATAAAGAGTGCGCAACAAGGACAGTTTACAATAGAAGACCGTGATGCCAATTCCCCTTATATCAAGCGTGTACGTGTTGTCACTACAGTGGAGTATTCATTGGAATAGGTGCGGATTGGAAACGGATAAGAATAAGCAATAAATATACAATTATGTTATTTGACAAAGTATCTCAGGACATCATTGCTGCAATGAAAGCAAAAGATGCCGTAAGGCGTGACGCATTGCGTAATGTTAAGAAAGTATTTCTTGAAGCCAAAACCGCTCCAGGAGCAGGTGATGAACTATCTGATGCAGATGCAATGAAGATATTGCAGAAGTTAGCAAAGCAAGGACGTGAGGCTGCGGAAATCTTTACGCAGCAAGGCAGACAAGATCTCGCTGATGCGGAACTTGCACAAGTGGCTGTATATTCAGATTATCTTCCAAAGCCGATGTCTGAGGCAGAACTTCAAGAAGCCGTGAAGGCAATAATTGAAGAACTCGGAGTGACATCTGTTAAGGAGATGGGAAAAGTCATGGGTGTCGCAACAAAGAAAATGGCAGGAAAGGCTGACGGACGCGCTGTCAGCGCATGTGTTAAGAAACTCCTGTCATGAATACATACAGCACTCACTCTCTAAGCAATGGGCTAAGAATAATTTATCTCCCGCAAAAGAGTGACGTGGTATATTGCGGCTATGCAATAAAAGGCGGGGCTCGCAATGAGTTGATGGCGGAAGACGGACTTGCACATTTCTGTGAGCATATCACATTCAAAGGTACAGTACGTCTTTCTCCATTGCAGATTATCAACTCTTTGGACAAACTCGGTGGAGAACTGAATGCATACACGGCAAAAGAGGAGACTGTATATTATGCGGCAATATTGCGTCAGTTTTTCAATAAAGCCGTGGATACTCTCACTGATATTGTCTTTCGTAGCGTTTATCCACAGTCAGAGATAGAAAAGGAAGTGGAGGTAATATGTGATGAGATTGACAGTTACCGTGATAATCCAGCAGAACTCATATATGATGAATTTGAGAACAGAATTTTCCATGACCAACCTCTTGGACACAATGTTCTCGGTACAAAAGAAACAGTAAGGAGTTTCACGACAGAACATTGCAAGCGGTTCACCACAGCATGGTATCGTCCTGATAACACGGTATTCTATGTTCTTGGCGACATCAATTTCCCACAGCTCGTACGACGTCTGGAACGTCTTCTGTCTGATTTCCCTTCGTCAACACCAACTGCCCCTATTTTGTCATGTTGTAAAGACAAGCTGGAAACAAATGGCATTATTCATTTGGATAAGCCATGCTGCAGTGACGACGGATTGCAGACACATCAGTCGCATGTAATGAGGGGACTGGCTTTCACTCAGAATCTTGAGCATTGGCGTATTCCTCTTTTTGTAGCCAACAATATGTTGGGTGGGCCCAGTATGAATTCGCGCTTCAATCTCTCTCTACGTGAAAAGCGTGGACTGGTCTATACTGTTGAGAGTGCAATGACAACCTACAGTGATTCAATATTGTGGAGTGTCTATTTCGGTTGTGATAAGGAGGATACAGACAAGTGTATAAGGCTCGTCAACTCACAGTTGGAGCGTTTGAGGCATGCGCCGTTGACCTCGTCAACTCTCAAAGCCGTTAAAAGGCAGATGAAGGGGCAGATAGCTTTGGCATCACAGCAGCAGGAAAACTTTGCAATTGATATGGCAAAGCAATATCTGCACCGTGGTACTTTACGAGATAATGAACACCTTTATTCTCTTGTTGATAATGTAACGGCTGCTGACATATATACTCTTGCAAACGAAATCCTTAATAAGGATAACCTTTTCACACTTATATACACATAGAAAATGATGGAAGAAAAATATTTGCCATCATCTAAAGATGGAGAATTATAGAACAGGTCTGTGATATGCTTGATAAAGATATCACAGATGTGATGTGTACAATTACGAGGCAGCCTGTATACAAAAGCCGTGGCAGAATAATAACAATTATTCTGCCACGGCTTTTGTTCGTAATTATGATGCCCGAGATTTAGTTTGCAGCCTCGAACTCTTCAAGAAAACGTTTGTCATTCTCCGAGAACATACGTAGGTCACTTACCTGATATTTCAAGTTTGTTATGCGCTCAACTCCAAGTCCGAAGGCATAGCCAGTGTATTTCTTTGAATCTATGCCGCACAGTTCAAGGACATTAGGGTCAACCATACCACAACCGAGAATCTCCACCCATCCGGTATGCTTGCAGAAACTGCATCCAACGCCGCCACAGATATGGCAGGATATATCCATCTCCGCTGATGGTTCTGTGAAGGGGAAGTAAGATGGTCTTAGACGAATCTTTGTGTCAGGGCCGAACATCTCTTGTGCGAAAGTAAGCATTACTTGCTTTAAGTCAGTGAAAGATACATTCTCGTCAATGTAAAGTCCTTCAATCTGATGGAAGAAGCAATGTGCGCGTGATGTAATAGCCTCGTTACGGTAAACACGTCCCGGACATATTACGCGTATTGGTGGCTTTTGTGTCTCCATAATACGAGCCTGTACGCTTGAAGTATGTGAGCGAAGGAGTATGTTTTTTGTGACATCCTTCAATGCGCTTTCTTCCACGAAGAACGTATCCTGCATGTCACGTGCGGGGTGATCAGCAGCAAAGTTCATCTTTGTAAAGATGTGGAGGTCATCCTCCACCTCTGGTCCGTCGGCAAGGGTGAACCCCATTCGCTGGAAGACCTCGACAATTTCATTCTTGACGATGGAGAGTGGATGGCGTGTTCCCAATTCGATAGGGTAGGGAGTACGCGTCATGTCCATGTCTGTATCAATGGTCTCTTTCACACTTATCTGCTCACGCAGACTGTTTATCTTGTCAAAGGCAAGTTGTTTCAGCATGTTGATTTTCATGCCTACAACCTTTTTCTCTTCCTGTGTGATGGTGCGGAAATCCTGCATCAAGGCGTTTATCTCACCTTTTTTGGAAAGATACTTCAAGCGTAAAACCTCGATTTCTTCAGCATTAGTAGCTTGCAACGCATTAACCTCGTCTATAAGGTTATCTATTTTCTGTAATAACATTTTTATGTGGTTTGTTTAATCCGTGCATTTAGTCGTTTCATCGCTTGACAAGCTTTTTTCGTAATAAAAGCATCAAATGGGTAAAAAACCAAACAACTATACTTAATTTTGTTGCAAAGTTAATAAATTCTTTTCAGAAAATGAGATTATTTTGAAAAATAGTTGTACTTTTGCACAACATTTGTTGTAGTTGTTTGGCTTTTGGCCCGTTTGTGGAATATTCTGTTCGCGGTACAAAAACAAATGCGCTAACATCTAATAATAATGAGGAAGAATATATTTATGGCCATTGGAGTGTTGGTATCCTCACTCTTTTTCACTACTGGCTGTTTTGACAAGACACCACGGGGTAACGGTTCTCTGGATAGTGACACGGTTGCTTCTGACTCGATGCCTGCTGATTCCATCTCACAGGTAGTGGAGGAAACACCTATGCCTGTTGCAGCAGATGAACTTTTTGATGACTTCTTCTTTAATTTCGCTGCCAGCCGCAAAGTGCAGAAGGAAAGGGTGAAATTCCCTTTGCCTGTTGATAACTTCGGCAAACAGAGTGTGATGGAGCATAATGCGTGGCGGCGTGAGCGCTTCTTCATGTCACAGGGTTATTACACGCTTATATTTAATAAGTATAGCCAGACGCGTCTTGTCAAGGATACGACTGTTTCCAATGTGATGGTGGAGCGTATAGCCATTACCAAGGGAATGGTGACAAGATGGCATTTTGCACGTGTCAGAGGACTGTGGTATATGAATGGCATGAGAAAGATGTCAATAAGACAGCACCCTGATGCAGCATTCCTTAAGTTCTATCAGCACTTTGCAACCGATTCCGCATTCCAGCAGCATTCATTGTGTGACCCTGTCATTTTTACAGGGCCTGACCCTGATGATGATTTCTCAACAATGACAGGGGAAATCATGCCAGAGCAGTGGCCCATGTTTGCACCGTGGTTACCGTCTGGTACCATATTCAACATTATGTATGGCGCAGAACCGTATCCCGTTACCAATTTCCGTGTGCTTCTTTTACGTGGAATTGCCAATGGCCTGCAAATGGAAATGCAGTTTGTCAAGCAAGGGGGAAAATGGCGTCTGAAGAAGATAAATACATGATAATAATACCTTTGTTATACAAAAACGCGATTAATATATACGAACCGTGCAAAGTCTACTACAATATAATACTTTCCATATAGATCAGGCTTGCCGCAGAATCTATGAACCGACAACGGTGGGTGCATTGAAGGCATTGCTTCCGGCGTTGCGTCGTGAGCCGTTGCTCGTAATAGGCGGAGGCAGTAATCTGTTGTTGACAAAAGATTTTGATGGCAACGTGTTGCACCCTGTGATTAAGGGCATTGATATACAGATTTCATCTAATGATGATAAATCTGTGTTGGTGCGTTGTGGTGCAGGTGAAGTGTGGGACGATGTCATAGAATATGCCGTTGCCAATGGATATTATGATATGGAGAATATGTCGCTCATTCCAGGTGAGGTTGGCGCTTCCGCCATACAGAATGTCGGTGCATACGGTATGGAGGCAAAGGATGTTATATATAACGTAGAGGCGGTGGAGATAGAGACCGGTCGAAACGTGGCTTTTGTCAATGGTGACTGTGGTTATGCCTATCGTTATAGCAAGTTCAAGGCAGAATGGAAAGGTCGGTATGTCGTTACATACGTCACATACAAGCTATCTAAATCTTTTACGCCACGCCTTGATTATGGCAATTTGCGTGCTGTGCTTGAACGTAAAGGAATTATGTCCCCTACGGCTCAGGATGTGCGTCAGGCTGTTATAGATATACGCCAGGCCAAACTGCCTGACCCAAAGGTGGAAGGCAATGCCGGTTCGTTCTTCATGAATCCCATTGTCAGTAAGGCAAAGTTTGAAGATATTTATGCACGCTTCCCCAATATGCCATATTATATTGTAGGTGAGGAATATAAAATTCCAGCAGGATGGATGATAGAGCAGTGCGGATGGAAAGGCAAAACGTTGGGTAATGCCGGCGTACATTCATGTCAGGCTCTTGTCCTTGTAAACAAGGGCGGAGCGAAAGGGGCGGATATAGTTGCTCTGTGTAATGCCGTGCGTGCCGATGTATTCAGCACCTTTGGCATAGACATTCACCCGGAAGTCAATATAATTTAGTCCATATTATGTCGCATAGGGCTGTTGCTCGAAATACAGATACGACATCATTCATCAATCCATGAAACTTACATTTCTCGGGACAGGAACATCAATAGGCGTGCCAGCTATAGGTTGTCACTGCGAAGTGTGCTGCAGCACAGAACCAAAAGACAAACGGCTGCGTGCTTCCGCTATTGTGGAGACAGACAGCGGACTGCGTGTGTTGATAGACTGTGGTCCGGACTTTCGCCAACAGATACTTACACAGCGTTTTGGAAAGATTGACGCAGTATTGATAACGCATATACACTATGACCATGTGGGCGGTGCTGATGACCTACGTCCATTCTGCAGATATGGTGATGTGGACGTATATGCACAGCAGGATGTTGTGGAGGCACTGCATACTACCATGCCGTATTGTTTCAAAAGCCATCTCTATCCTGGCGTTCCGCATTTGCATCTGCATGAGGCGAAGGCTGGAGTTCCTATCAATATAACCCGTCCGCATGACACTCCTGTTGCATTTCCTGCCAGTGGTGCGACTCTTGAGGGAATATTGCATACGGAAGGACATCGGGAGATTGTTCCTGCTGTTGATTGTGCGTTGGAAATACTTCCAGTCCCTATATTGCATGGGAATTTGCCTATTCTTGGCTATCGGTTTGGTAATATGGCGTATATCACGGATATGAAGACCCCAACAGAGGAAACATTACCGCTGTTGCATGGCGTGGAGGTGTTGGTTGTAAATGCTCTGCGTTTTGAAAAGGAACATCATAGCCATCAGTTGGTAGCTGATGCTATTGCTTTTTCTCGTGCGGTGGGGGCAAAAAGGACTTATTTTACACATCTTACGCATGATATAGGTACTCATGAACTTGCCAACAAACGATTGCCTGAAGGTTTCTCCTTTGCATACGATGGGCAGATTATTTGTTTCTGAGATTGCTGTGGATAAGAACTTGATATTCTCTTTGTTCTTTGATTTATATCAATAAATTTATATAAATATAAAGAAAAAAGAAAAAAACATTGCAAGTTATATAAAAGTTTGTAATTTTGCAACGTGTTTTTCATAGTATTAGATTTAAGGTTAACAAAGATTGGGGCTCAGCGGAGCCCTTTTTTTGTGTCCGTTAACGAGAATATGATATTGTTGCTTTTTCTATGTAAACAGCTGTTTTTTGCTGAAAGCATGACAAAGGAAAACATTCAGAGTCAATGAAGGAGTGGTTATTATTATGTTGAGACATTTACTGAATGCTTGACACAGAAAACGTTAATGACTTTTTCTTGGGTGACAAATACACGGATAATGTAAGAAAAAGTGATTATACATCATACTCTTTGTTTTCGTCAGCGAGAACAGTGTTAGGGAAAACGGATTGGGCTTCTTTGAGTAGCGGCTTCTCGTCAAGGTAACGCTGGCTGAAATGCCCGATAATAAGTTTCTTCACATTGGCATCATGTGCTGTAGTAGCGGCTTCACGTGCTGTGGAGTGTAGGTATTTTACAGCCTTATCTTTCATATCCTCACAATATGTAGCTTCATGGTAGAGGGTCGTGATATTCTGTAATTTGTCTTTTAGTGATGGCATATAGCGGGTGTCTGAACAGTAGGCATATGCACGTACCGGGTCTGGTTCTGTGGTGAGACGGTCGTTAGATATAACTTCGCCACCTGGAGAAGTCCAGTCCAGTCCCATACGTAGATTGTCTATCTGTGAGCGTGGGATATTATAGAATGCCAACATATCCGGTTTGATATGTCTTTGCCCTGGTTTTTCGCGGAAAACAAATCCGCTGCAAGGCATACGGTGATGTAATGGAATAGTTTCAACGGTTAGTGAACGGTCTTCATAGATTACTTGTTGTTTTGATGTATCAACAGGATGGAAGATTATGTCATAGCCTATGTTGGAACAGAACATTTTCATCTCCATTTGTAGCAGTGGCTCGTATGCGGTCGGGGCATACACATGGAGTGGGGCTGTGCGCCCTTGTAATCCAAAGGTACTTATCATGCCTATCATCCCCAAAACGTGGTCTCCGTGGAGGTGGCTGATGAATACAGCGTAGAGCTTTGTGAAATTAAGGCGTGAGCGACGTATTTGTGCTTGTGCTCCTTCACCGCAATCTATCATAAATAGTTTCCCCCTGATATCTACTATTTGTGATGAAGGATTATGACGTTTGGTAGGTAGTGCGGAGCCGCATCCTAATATGTGAACCTTGAATGGCTGCATTGTTTTTATGGTTTAGGAAAGTGTGGCGATAAGGTTAGGCATTTATTGGAATGTTGCTTATTGCCGCTATATAGTTTACCGCAAATCAATGACTTCTGCTTTAGGATAGTCTTTGGCGTTGAAGTGAAAATCTGAGTCGTTGACCGTAACGTGTCTGAAACTTGAAATGTTGATTGTTACCCATTGTTGTCCCTGCTTCATCTTGACCTGTTTGATGTTATATTGCTTGTCAATGAGTATATACATTTCCTTGATACCTTTGTTTTGGGCAACAAGGTGCACTTGATAGCCACTGGCAGCATTTGTTTGTGACATGGTGTATCCTTTTTTGTATAATGTGAGGAAGTTATATGGGTTCATGCTTTGTTGTTGGGACTGGGATGGGCTGGAAACATTAACCTCTTCACTCTTTTTATTATATAGCCATTGTGTTTTTCCGTCATACCATATTATAGCATTGTTGGTGCGGGCATTAAACTTATTCCCCTTAATTGTTATGGAACCATTTTGTTGCCCGAATTTTCCTCCGGAAATGGAGAAGTCGGTACTGACGCCCTTTGCCAAACCAATTTTGGCAGAAGCCTTGTCAAGTGTTTTGCGTGCGATGTTAGCAGTGTTCGCTGCGTTTGCGGAAAATGTTGCAAATAATGCGATAAATAAAAAGAACAGAAGCTTTTTCATAATTGAGGATTTCCCGAAGTGTCTTCTATTTCCTTTTCGCTGTTGGTAAAGCGACTCTGAGGTGTAAGTTAGAATTCTAACGGGATTTGTATTTAATGGGTTAATTTGTTATAGTGACTTTTTTAGCAATTTCTTTACATTAAGTAAGTGAATGAAATTATTTTTATAATATTCTTTTATCGAAGTCGTTGATTATCAGTGACGCTTGTCTAAGCAAGAAACAACCAAACAACAATAATACTAAACAACTACTTACTATATATGTGAAGATTATCTTTTATGTGCCATGGATTATTCTGGGCACATTTAATTTACTCCGATAGTGTTGAGTAGAGACTGTAGCGTATTTTCGTCTTGTATAAGTACTTCACGTGGTTTTGAGCCATGTGCGGCCCCAACAATACCAGCTTTTTCCAATTGGTCCATCAGACGGCCGGCACGGTTATAACCAATGGAGAATTTGCGCTGTATCAGTGATGTACTACCTTGCTGTGACATTACTATTACACGTGCAGCCTCGCCAAATAGTTGATCAAGGTTGCTGAGGTCTTCGGCACTGTTGGTGCCGCCTTCATCATTGGATACCGGTTCTGGAAGTTCCAATGGTCCGCCGTAACCCGGTTGCGCTTTTATGAATTCGTTTATGGCTATAACCTCTGGTGTATCAACGAAAGCGCACTGAACACGTACAGGTGTTCCTTTGTCTAAAATAAGCATGTCGCCTCGGCCTATAAGTTGGTTTGCACCAGAACTGTCAAGAATAGTGCGTGAATCTATTTGTGACATAACTTTGAAAGCCATACGCCCTGGGAAATTAGCCTTTATGGTTCCTGTTATGATATTTGTGGTAGGACGCTGAGTGGCGATAATCATGTGTATACCTACGGCACGTGCCTTTTGTGCAATACGGGCTATAGGCAGTTCTATTTCTTTGCCTGCAGTCATGATGAGGTCACCGTATTCATCAATTATGACAACAATATATGGGAGGAATCTATGACCGTTCTCTGGATTTAATTGTCGGTTTAGGAATTTTTCATTGTATTCCTCCAATTTCCGCACATTGGCGAACTTCAGCAGATTGTAACGGTCGTCCATCTCCTGACATACGGAGTTCAGAGTTTTGACCACTTTTGTCACATCAGTTATAATAGGCTCGTCCGCATCACTTTCTGGCGGGATTTGGGCAAGGAAATGATTTATGAGTGGTTTATATATGGAGAACTCGACCATTTTAGGGTCTACAAGTACAAATTTCAGTTCGGCGGGATGCTTTTTGTATAACAGGGATGTAATGATGGCATTAAGTCCGACAGATTTGCCCTGTCCGGTAGCACCAGCTACCAGCAGATGTGGAATCTTTGCAAGGTCAACCATGTAAATCTCGTTGGAGATGGTTTTTCCCAAAGCAAGAGGTAATGCCATTCTTGATTCCTTGAATTTCTTTGAGTTCAGTATGGATTCCATACTGACGATTTGGGGATTGGCATTAGGTACCTCGATACCTATTGTCCCTTTTCCTGGAATAGGGGCAATTATACGAATGCCAAGAGCTGCCAATGATAAGGCGATGTCGTCTTCCAATGAACGGACTCGTGAGATTTTTATGCCCGCTGCAAGAGTTATCTCATATAGTGTAATGGTAGGTCCTACGGTAGCTTTAATACTGTCTACTATTACGCCGAAATTGCCCAATACCTGTACTATGCGATCTTTGTTAGCCTTTTGTTCTTCCATGTCAATATAAGAACGACCGTCATTGTCATATTTTTTTAGCAGGTCAAGTGTGGGATATTTGTATCGTGACAGCGTAGCCTTGGGGTCGTACTGTGAAACAACCTCATTGTCCACTACGACCTTTCCACCGGCCACTTCCTCTTGCTTCATTTCGGCTATTTCCAAATCCACGTCTTCTGTGGGTGCCATAGGTATTGTACCAGTTGTAGTTTGATTTACGTGTCCTTTGTCTAATACTAAAGTCGCGTTGTCGCTGTGTACGTCGAATTCCACGGTCTGGCTTTCAGAATCATCTTTTACCTCTGTGGTAGGAGCATACTGTCGTTGTTCACTTTCTCCGTGTATCTGTTCTGGTTCTAGCACTTCTCCATTAGGTCCTATGTTTGTTACATTGAATTTTACGCGACTGGTTATGTAACCAATGGGGTTGAGCATCTTGCGTATGACGATTATAGTCTCAGAAGATAAATATGTCAGGAAGAATATGGCTGTCAGTGCAAGTATGGCTGTCAGTCCCGGTGTTCCAACCATCCCTTCAAGGGTCTGGCATACAAATTCACCGTGCCCACCACCTGCATTGAAAACCTGATCAGAGAAAAAAGGATTTACAAATTTGGCACATGTTATGCTGCTCCAAATCATTATAATCATGAGAGAGAAAAACCATTTCCATAAATCTAATTTATAGACTCCCATCATAGCCAATGAACACAGTATTGTGAAAAATGGTATTATAAATGCAGGTAATCCGAAGCATACGGAAATAAAAAAGTGAGACACGTATGCCCCCCATGAACCACATGCATTATGGAATTCTCTCCCCATGTTAGTCAAATCGCCTACCATAGGATGCAGTACAAAACTTTGGTCATCGGCACTGCTGGAGAAATAAGAAATGAAGCAGATTGCCATCAATACTGATATTATCAGCAGTGTAATGCCAAGTGTGAAGTTTGCCTTCTCGTTGGCAAAGACAGAACTTAAGCCTATAGCCTCTTTGTATGACACTTTCTTGGAATCCCTGTTTTGTTTCTTTTTAGCCATTTCTGAAATTTTGCCATGTGTAATAATGCGCAAAGGTAGTAATTTTTGTCCATACCTACAACATTATGTGCCATATTTTTTATAAAAAAAACTTAGGGCACTAATGGGTTTGTGTAATCCTATTCGCTATAATGTTTTGATGGGACAAGAAAATTATCTTTTGCTTGACAGAACTTTACTATGTCGTATATGATTGATAAGTGTCGTTTTTTCGTAAGACTTTACTATTGTAAATATATAAAATTGTAAAAAATCGGCTTGCTGTATTTATATTTCATTTTTTTGTTGTATCTTTGCATTCGGGATCAAGTGAAAGAGTATGAAACGAAAATCCTAAATGTTTCGCTTGATTGCTAATTCTGCTAATATTCAATTCATGTAACAAAAAATAAACACTAAAATCACTAAAAATGATAAAACAAAGAATACTGTTTTTCTTCTTCCTTATTGTCACAGAACTTTGTGGGGCGCAGTGTGTTAATGCCAAAATGGTGTGTCCTTTTGATATGCCTGAGGTGCATATGCCAAAGATACCGCAATATTCAATAAATATAAAAGATTTCGGTGGCGTCGGTGATGGTGGTACGCTCAATACCAATGCTTTTGCCAATGCCATGCGACATTTGGACAGCAAAGGCGGCGGTAGACTTGTGGTACCTGCCGGTATATGGCTGACTGGGCCTATTCAGTTTGAGAATTGTACGGAATTGCACGTGGAACAGGGAGCATTGGTACTTTTTACAACAGATTTTGATGCTTATACTGAGATGTCTACGGTTTATGAAGGTAATAGTCTTCATAAGAAAATGGCTCCGCTATGGGCGTTCGGCAAACATGATGTGGCAATAACCGGTCCTGGAGCATTTGATGGACAGGGGCAGGCGTGGAGACCTTCGAAGAAAGGTAAGTTTACGGAAACACAGTGGAAAGAACTGACTTCTGGTAGAGGGGTGGAATTAAAGGGGATTTGGTATCCTGATGCAAAGGATGATGAATTGAGTGGGATGCAAGGAAAACCCGATATGAGAAGGGTAACACAGCGTCCTGTACTATTGGAATTCACGTCGTGCCAAAGAGTTTTGTTGCAGGATGCTACGTTCAGTAATTCTCCGGCATGGAATACGCATCCTTTGAAGTGTGAGGATGTTACAATTGATCATGTGATGATACGTAATCCTTGGTATGCACAGAATGGTGATGGATTGGATTTAGAGTCGTGCAACCGTGTGATTGTAAAAAATTCCACATTTGATGTAGGCGATGATGCTATGTGTATCAAGAGTGGTAAGAATAAGGAAGGGCGTGATTGGGGTATGCCATGCCAGAACGTAGTTATAGAAGGGTGTACCGTGCTGCATGGGCATGGTGGCTTCGTTATAGGTTCGGAGATGTCAAGTGGAGTGAGGAATATATATGTACACAACTGTCTTTTTAATGGTACGGATACAGGTTTAAGGATGAAGTCGACAAGGGGGAGAGGTGGCATAGTAGAGAATATATATGTAGATCATATATATATGGTGGATATTAAAGGTGATGCTTTTACTTTTGATTTATATTATGCCAATAAGCCGGTTGCTGGTAAAGCGGATGGCGATTCGTCTGCCAAAGATGTTGTACCGGCAGTGACAGAAGAAACTCCATGTTTTCGTGATCTGTTTGTGTCAAATATAATTTGTCAGGGAGCGCAGCGTGCCATCTATTTTAATGGCCTTCCAGAGATGCCACTTGACAGGCTGTTGCTCTCTAATTCGCTTTTTGTGTGTGAAAATGGGGCAGAGTTGCATTATGCAAGAAATATAGTGTTTGATAAAGTGAAGATTGTTAATGCAAAAGGGGAACGTATGACAATGAGTAATGTGTCAGACTTTGAGGAAAAATGAATATCTCTTTTTGCTGAAGATGTAGGTAATCGATAACCATTAATTTATAATCAATGATGAAATGAAGAGTGGATTGGTTCTTGAAGGCGGTGGTATGCGAGGTATGTTCACTGCTGGCGTCATGGATGTTTTTATGGAGAAGAACCTGTCTTTTGATGGTATGATAGGTGTTTCTGCAGGGGCACTCTTTGGTTGCAATTATAAGTCAAGACAGAGAGGTAGGGCTTTGCGCTACAATATAAAATTAAAGAATGATCCTGATTATATGGGATGGAGGACTTTCTTCCATACTGGCAATATTGTCAATCCTCAGTTTTCTTATCATGTTTTACCTTTTGTGATAGACGAATTCGATAGAGAAACATTTGAACGTAACCCTATGGAGTTTTGGATGGTGTGTACAGATATTGTTACAGGAAAGCCTATATATCATCGTATGGATGCATTTACGCACCGCGAAGTGGAGTGGATGCGCGCTTCTGCATCAATGCCTGCTGTTTCAAGACCTGTACAAATTGATGGGCATGTTCTGTTGGACGGTGGTATCACTGATTCTATACCACTTGAGAAATTTCAGAAGATGGGTTATGGTCACAATGTCGTAATCCTCACCCAGCCAAGTGACTATTACAAGAAACCTTTGAAAATTATGTGGCTGATAAAGCTAATGACCAGAAAGTATCCTATGGTGGCAGAATGTATGGCACGCCGCCATGAGATGTATAACAAGCAACTGGAGTATTTGATGCAGCAGGAGGCTGCTGGGAATGCACTCCTTATATATCCAGAAAAGACTCTTGGTATTGGAAGAACAGAACTTAGTGAAAAGAAAATGAGGCGCATATATACAATGGGGTATGCTAAGGCCTTGGATATGATGCCGGTCATAACTGACTTCATTACACATTGAGCGGATCGGTTGTCGTGACAGCTTCTAAAAATGTGACCGTTGTTGCCAGTGTGGCATTGTTGCAATATGAATTTCCTAATCTTATTATGTGATATCCCTTCTTAAAGGAAAGCGAAAACTCTCAAAATACCATTTTTTGATAACAAAATAGCAGAAAATCAATCAAGACAGTGAAAAAAAAAACAAAAAACATTGCTGTCTGAAAAAAATATAGTAATTTTACACCAAAATATCATCTAACCGCGATTAAACCAAGCTTGCCCTAAGTCAATAGTATGGAGTGAATTCATTTTTACTTTTGGAACAGACGAAGGGCGGACAGGCTTTAATTGGTTCTTTTGGTGTATATACAACCACCCAGATTAAAACTAACCAAAAATAATAGAACAATTATGATTAATCTTAAATCGATTGTCGGATGTGCCGTTGTCGCTACATGTGCTCTTGCCGCATGTCAAAACGCAGACTCAGAGACAGAGGGTCTTAAATCAGGACTTAACCCTGCAGACTTTGACACTGTGATTAACAAAAAAACAGTAAAGCTTTACACTCTGCGCAATGCTAAAGGCATGGAGGTTGACATTACGAATTTTGGAGGACGTGTGGTGTCGATTATGGCTCCAGACAGAAAAGGGGACTTCAAAGATGTTGTTCTCGGCTATGACAACATAGCCCAGTATGCAGACTCGGTGAATTCTCCTAGTGATTTTGGCGCAGCTATAGGTCGTTATGCAAATCGCATTAACAAGGGACAGATAGAGATTGATGGGGAAAAGTATCAACTGGCGGTAAATAACTTTGGACATTGCTTGCATGGTGGTCCCTCTGGCTGGCAATATCAAGTGTATGATGTAGTGGAAAGCAATGATAGTGTGTTGAAGATGGCTATTGACTCTCCTGATGGTGACAATGGTTTTCCTGGTAATGTCAAGGCTACTGTGAAATATACCCTTACAGGTGAAAATGCTCTTGATATATTTTTTGAGGGTGTGACGGATAAAACTACTGTGATAAACATGACTAACCATTCTTATTTTAATCTCAGTGGTGATCCGACTACAACTGTGTTGGATCAGGAGCTGTGGATAAATGCTGCAAAGTTTACACCTTCTGATGCTACTTATATGACAACTGGAGAAGAAAAGGTAGTTGAAGGTACTCCAATGAATTTTACCACTCAACATCCAATAGGTGAGAATATTAATGATACCACATTTGAACAATTGAAAAATGCAAATGGCTATGACCATAACTGGTGTCTACTTACATTTGCAAATGGTAAGGGAAATGATTCTGCTCCTTGTGCAAAGGTCTATAGTCCTAAGACTGGTATAGAATTGACGGTATATACAACAGAGCCAGGTTTGCAGGTCTATACAGGAAATTTCCTTACAGGCAAGATCGCTGGCAAGAAAGGTGTCAAATATCCACAGCGTGCTGGTATATGTCTTGAAAGCCAAAAGTTCCCTGATTCTCCAAATAAGAAACAATGGGTGTCACCATTGTTGAAAAAGGGTGATAAATATACCAGCCATCTTGTATATGCTTTTGGAGTGAAATAGTAGAATAAAAACCAGGTAAAATCAAAATTGTGTATGTGGGTATTCCCACATTATACAGATTAAGCATAAATTAAATAATATTCAATAGAAATGAGCGTATTAGAAGCATTAAAGAACAATGGCTTTGAGACAATAGACTATGCCGTGTTCGTGTTTTACATTATTATTCTTGTCGGTCTTGGAGTTTTCCTCAGTCGCAGTAAGAAGGGCGAAGAAAAATCTTCAAAAGACTATTTTTTGGCTGGTAACACTTTGACGTGGTGGGCAGTAGGTGCTTCACTGATTGCCGCCAATATTTCAGCAGAACAGTTTATAGGTATGTCTGGTTCTGCCTTTAACTCTGGTATAGCCATGGCGGCATATGAACTTATGGCAGCTGCGACGTTGTTAGTCGTTGGTAAGTTCTTGTTGCCACTTATGATTGAGAAAAAGGTAGTCACCATTCCGCAATTCCTGCGTGACCGTTATAATGACGGTGTGGGACTGTCCTTTTCTATATTCTGGTTGTTTCTTTATGTGTTTATCAATCTTACTTCCGTATCATGGCTTGGCGCTCTTGCTATCAAGCAGATTCTCGGTTTGCCAGCAGTAATGGGTACAATGGCTGGTATGAATGTTGATTTTACATTGCTTACAATTATTCTTATCCTTTTCCTCGTAGCAGGTCTGTATTCTATTTATGGTGGACTTGCTTCTGTTGCATGGACAGATGTGATGCAAGTGACTTTTCTTGTTGGTGGTGGTCTGATTACCGCTTATGCTGCTTTGGATGTTATTGGTTCTGAATTGCATATTGAAGGTGGAGCATTGGGAGCTTTCTCTGAAATATATAGTCATCTGGGAAGTATAGATGGTGACAAGCATTTCAATCTGGTGGTGACTCGAAATGAGGACCTTTATCCAATGATAAATGGCGTGAAGGATGCCAGTGGCGCTTTCATACAAAAGCCAGATCCTTACTTTGATATTCCTGGTATTGTAGTTGTAGTTGGTGCATTGTGGTTGACAAACCTTGGTTACTGGGGATTTAACCAGTATATAATACAGAAAGGTCTTGCTGCAAAGTCTCTGTCAGAGGCTAAGAAGGGTATGATATTTGCTGCATTCTTGAAGATTCTTATTCCTTTCATTGTCTGTATCCCTGGCGTGTGTGCATTCTATATTATGAATGGGGCTTATGAAGGCACACCTGTTTTTGACTTGATTGGCAGCCATCTTGTGGGTTCTATAGAACGCTCAGATGATGCTTATCCTTATCTTATACGTAATTTTACCCCAGTATTTGTAAAGGGTCTTTCCTTTGCTGCTCTTGCTGCAGCTGTAATATCATCTCTTGCTTCAATGTTCAATTCCACGTCCACAATCTTTACGATGGATATTTACAAGCATTATTTGAACAAAAATGCATCAGAAAAAAGACTTGTTACTGTTGGACGTATAACGGCTATGTGTGCACTTTTGTTGGCATTGGTTGCTGTTTATCCTATCATGGGCGGTGCTGACCAGGCCTTCCAGGTTATTCAGGAATATTCTGGCTTTGTATATCCAGGTATTGTTGTGATATTTGGTCTTGGCCTGCTATGGAAGCGTGCTAGTGGGACAGCTGCTGTTGTGACGGCTATAGGCACATTCGCATTCTCTATATTATTTAAAGTCATAATGCCTGATGTTCCATTCTTGCTTAGAATGGGTTATGTGTTCTTCTGTCTCATTATACTATTCTTTGGTATATCATTCTTCTCTACTAGGACAAAGCCTGCAGAGAAATTGTCTGAACATACTGTAAAGACCCAGTTGAAGTATGCATATATAAGTCTGTTCTGTGCAATCGCTTGCTTTGTTATAGGTATTGTAAGCTTCTTCTCTGTGGATATGATGAACCTTGGTTTTGAAGCTGTATTCTTCCTTGGTGCATTGATGCTTTCTCTCTTCGTATATCTCCGTAGCAATGCTGTGGACAAGATTGAAGATATAAAATCCATAGGAGTGGATATTGAGATATTCCGCACAGATAAGGCCTTCAATATTGGTGCTGCTGGTGTTGTCATTATTCTCATTATACTATATGCAATTCTTTGGTAAATGTACTAGAAGGAGTTAAAGATAAAATGTCACATGTGAAATGCCGTTTATGAAGCGGTTACTTATTATCTTTAACTCTTTTCTGTATTTCATATAATCAAAGTACCCTAAAAAACAAATGTTATGTTAGAAGAACTGAAACAAAAAGTCTATAAGGCTAACTTGGATCTTGTAAAGCAAGGTCTGGTAATCTTTACTTGGGGTAATGTTTCTGGAATAGATCGTGAGAAGGGTCTGGTTGTTATAAAGCCATCAGGTGTAAATTATGACGACATGAAATCTGATGATATGGTCGTTGTTGAATTGGAGACAGGTAAGGTTGTGGAAGGAGATCTCAACCCATCTTCTGATACACCGACTCATCTGGTCTTATATAAGGCTTTTCCCAATATACAAGGAGTGGTACATACGCACTCGACATATGCAACGGCGTTCGCACAGGCGGGAAAGGATATTCCCAATATTGGAACAACTCATGCTGATTATTTTTATAAAGACATTCCGTGTACACGTGATATGACAGAAGTTGAGGTGAAAGGTGCATACGAATTGGAAACCGGCAATGTAATTGTTGATGAGTTTGCTAATATTCGTAAGATAAACCCTGACCATACACCTGCTGTAATAGTAAAAAATCATGGACCGTTTTCTTGGGGCACATCACCAGATAATGCCGTGTATAACGCCAAGGTAATGGAACAATGTGCCAAGATGGCTTTTGTTGCCTTGTCTGTTAATCCTTTGGTAACCATGAATCCACTTTTGGTAGAGAAGCATTATATGCGAAAACATGGACCTAATGCTTATTATGGCCAAAAGGGTCAGAAACACTAAAAACAACTAAAAAAAATCTATAAAACTATGATTGAAGCATTTAAAAATCTTGAAGTTTGGTGGGTGACGGGAGCGCAGTTACTTTATGGAGGAGACGCTGTTGTTGCTGTTGATGCACATTCCAACGAAATGGTTAATGGTCTTAATGCCTCTGGTATTTTGCCAGTAAAGGTTGTTTATAAAGGGACTGCTAACTCTTCAAAGGAAGTGGAAACCGTTATGAAAGCAGCCAACAATGAGGAAAAATGTGTCGGTGTCATAACCTGGATGCACACATTTTCACCTGCGAAAATGTGGATTAAGGGAATGCAGGCTTTACAGAAGCCTTTACTTCATTTCCATACACAGTATAATGCGCAGATTCCATGGGAAACAATGGATATGGACTTTATGAACCTTAATCAGTCTGCGCATGGCGACCGTGAGTTTGGACATATTTGTGCCCATCTTCGTAAACCACGTAAGGTGGTTTCTGGATATTGGAAGGACGAAAAACCACAGCAGCAGATTGCTGTGTGGATGCGTGTGTGTGCTGCATGGGCAGATGCTAAGGATATGCGAATATTGCGCTTTGGTGATCAGATGAATAACGTTGCGGTAACAGATGGTGACAAGGTTGAAGCAGAGGTGCGTCTTGGATATCATGTTGATTACTATCCTGTATCTTCTCTTATGGAATACTATAAGGTTGTTACTGATGCAGAGGCAGCAGCTCTTGTGGAAGAGTACAAGCAACTTTACACCATTGTTCCTTGTGAGGCTGGACAGGATGTGTACTGGGAAAAGGTGAAGAATGCTGCAAAGGCAGAGATAGCCATTCGTAGAGTTCTCAAAGATGAGGGTGCCAAGGGCTTTACTACTAATTTTGATGATCTCGGCGGCGCTGATGTAAATGATCCTAATTTCCTTGGTTTTGACCAAATTCCAGGACTTGCTTCACAACGTCTTATGGCAGAAGGTTACGGCTTTGGTGCAGAAGGTGATTGGAAGTCGGCGGCACTATACCGTACAGTTTGGTTCATGACACAGGGATTGCCTAAGGGTTCTTCTTTCCTTGAAGATTATACTCTTAATTTTGATGGTGCAAATTCGGCTATACTCCAGTCTCATATGCTTGAAGTCTGTCCTCTTATTGCTGCTAACAAACCGCGCCTTGAGGTTCATTTCCTTGGAATAGGTATCCGTAAGAGTCAGACGGCACGTCTTGTCTTTGACTCTAAAACGGGCAATGGCATAACGGCCACTATAGTTGATCTTGGTAATCGTTTCCGTCTTATTGTTAATGATGTTGATTGTATTACGCCAAAGCCTTTACCCAAATTGCCTGTAGCTAATGCTCTCTGGATACCCCAGCCTTCGTTTGAGATAGGTGCGACAGCATGGATACTTTCTGGTGGTACCCATCATTCATGTATGTCTTATGATCTTACACCTGAGTATTGGTATGACTATGCAGAAATTGCTGGTATAGAGATGGTACATATAGGCAAGGACACCACTATTGCTAATTTCAAACAGCAACTTCGTAACAATGAGGTCTATTATATGTTGAATAGGGCATTGATGATGTAATGCATACAAATATATGGTACTTTAGTAATTATCTATAATGAACGCAAAAGAAACGATACAAGCAGGTAAAGCCATTCTCGGAATAGAGTTTGGCTCTACCCGCATAAAGGCTGTTCTCATTGATGAGAGCAACTGCCCTATTGCACAGGGGAGTCATGAATGGGAAAATTCGCTTGTTAATGGTCTGTGGACATACAGTATAGAAGAAATATGGTATGGCTTACAAGATTGTTATGCTGATATGCTGAAGAATGTAAAGACTCAATATGATTGTAGTATTGAGCGGCTTGCTGCTATTGGCATATCTGCGATGATGCATGGCTATATGGCGTTTGATGCATCAGACCGCCTTTTGGTACCATTCCGCACTTGGCGTAATACCAACACAGGTAAGGCGGCAACTATTCTTTCCAATCTTTTTGTATATAACATACCTCTTCGTTGGAGTATTTCACATCTTTATCAGTGTATATTGGAAGATGATGAGCATGTAAAGAATATAACGTTCCTTACAACACTTGCTGGTTATATTCATTGGCAACTTACCGGAGAGAAAGTCCTTGGTATAGGAGATGCTTCAGGTATGCTTCCCATTGATTCTAAAACCAAGAATTATAATTTGGACATGGTGAAGAAATTTGATAATCTCGTTGCTGCAAAAGAATATCCTTGGAAACTCCTTGATATTCTGCCGAAGGTACTTGTAGCTGGGGACAATGCTGGTATGTTGACGGAAGAAGGAGCTAAACGTTTGGACGTATCTGGCCGATTGAATGGAGGAATACCTCTTTGTCCTCCGGAGGGCGATGCTGGAACGGGGATGGTAGCTACAAATGCTGTTAAGCAGCGGACTGGTAATGTGTCCGCGGGAACTTCATCTTTTTCTATGATAGTGCTTGAAAAAGATTTGTCAAAGCCATCGGAGATGATAGATATGGTGACAACACCCGATGGCTCGCTTGTTGCTATGGTACATTGCAACAATTGTACGTCAGACATTAACGCCTGGGTAAAGTTGTTCAAGGAGTATCAGGAACTCCTTGGTATACCTGTTGATATGAATGATATTTACTCCAAACTTTATACTAATGCTCTCAACGGAGATGCTGATTGTGGAGGCATATTGGCATATAATTACATATCAGGTGAGCCTGTCACAGGCTTTCAGGATGGACGACCACTTGTTGTGCGTTCTGCTAATGACAAATTTAATCTTGCCAATTTTATAAGATCCAATCTTTATGCCACTGTTGCGGTACTGAAACTCGGCAATGATATCCTTTTCAAGGATGAAAAAGTCAAGGTTGATCGCATCACAGGCCATGGTGGTCTATTCAAAACAAAAGGGGTAGGGCAGAAGATCCTTGCCGCGGCACTTAATTCGCCTATCTCTGTTATGGAGACGGCAGGTGAAGGTGGTGCATGGGGTATTGCCCTTTTGGCTGGTTATTTAATGAATAATCAAAAATGTCAAAATCTTGCAGATTATCTGGAAAATGTAGTTTTCAATGGCAATACAGGCATAGAAATTACTCCTAAGCAGGAAGATGTTGATGGATTTAACCACTATATAGAAGTATATAAGGCAGGTCTGTCAATTGAACAGGCTGCTGTGAATAACAAAAAATAGATTAATGGCAAGATATGTTATAGGTCTCGACTATGGCACAGACTGTGTACACACACTTGTAGCCGATGCTGAAACGGGAGAATGTATTGCTACTAATATTCATAAATTCTCTCGATGGAAGAAAGGGCTTTATTGTAACCCTATTGAGAATCAGTGGCGTCAACATCCAAAGGACTATCTTGAAGCGCTGGAAATAGGTGTTAATGGGGCATTGTCGCAGTGTGCACCAGATGTTCCTTCTCAGGTAGTCGGTATTGCACTTGATGCAACTGGCTCAACACCTGCATTCACAGATGAAACCGGTACGCCGCTTGCCATGCTTCCTGAGTTTGCTGATAATCCTAATGCTATGTTCATCTTGTGGAGGGATCATACTGCGATAGTTGAAGCTGATGAGATTAACCGGCTTTGTAAGTGTTGGAAGATAGATTATTCAAAGTATGAAGGTGGCATTTATAATGCAGAGTGGTTTTGGGCAAAGGCTATGCACGTCCTTCGTGAGGATGATTCTGTCTCGTCAAAGGCATACTCTATAGTAGAATGCTGCGAATGGCTTCCTGCTGTTTTGACGGGAGTGAAGGATTCTAAGAATATCATACGTAGTCGGTGTGCTGGAGGGCATAAAATGATGTGGCACAAAGAATGGGGCGGATTACCTTCTGAAGATTTTTTTGCAACTCTTGAACCGAAGCTTGTAGGATTTCGTGCTAGATTATTTCAGGATACAGAAACTGCAGAGAAACCTGTAGGGACG
>CAZPNC010000020.1:0-32383 GCA_964587945.1 uncultured Prevotella sp.
ATCTGATGTTTTTAGGATATTTTTCTTAAAAAATCCGGTTAAAATTTTGTGATGCTGTTTTTTTTAACTATTTTTGCAACATAATACAATTGTTATTTCGATTGTAGGACATCTGTTGCGGTTCGTTTGTTTATAACATGAAGGCTGTCAATCACTCTGTCTGCAACCAATAACCTAACACCATATAATGTTATGTGTACTCCGGAAATAACCGAAGATGAGATTCGCCGCCGGGCTGGTGAAGTGTTTTCCGCTATGGAAAAACGCTCTACCTTGGCTGAGATGCAACTTATAAACAAGGCTTTCAACTTTGCGCTTGAAGCTCATAGAAAGCAGAGAAGGAAGACAGGGGAGCCATATATAGTCCATCCTATTGCCGTGGCACTCATTATTGCCAAGGAACTGCAGCTGGGGGCTGAACCTGTTTGTGCCGCATTCTTGCATGACGTGGTGGAGGATACACCTTGTACCAATGACAAGATACGTGAGTTGTTTGGTGATGATGTGGCTTTTCTGGTGAAGGTTGTGACGAAACAGATCAAGGCGAAGTATAGTATGTCAAAGCAACTTGACAACTTCAAGCAGATGCTTGATTCTGTGCATTATGATATTCGTGCCATACTGATAAAACTGGCTGACCGCCTTCACAATATGCGTACGCTGGACTCTATGCGGCCGGACAAGCAGATGAAGATAGCGGGAGAGACCGATTATTTCTATGCCCCTCTGGCTAACAGACTTGGTTTTTATACTATCAAGATAGAATTGGAGAACCTTTCCTTCCGTTATCGTTGCCCGCAGATTTATGAAAGAATCCGTAATCAGATAGAAAAGGACAAGGAGACTGACAGGATTAGGCTGCATGGCTTTGAAAACAAGATAGACGAAATACTGACTTTGCATGGTATAAGGTACCGTAGGGAACTGGATTACAAGCAGCCTTACAACATCTGGCGCAAGGTTAATACCTTGAAGGTGGACTTTGAGCATCTGGAATGCAGACATTTCACACGCATAGTGTTTCCTGAGGACGTGTATGTATCGGAGAAGAATATGTGTCTTAATATCTATTCTCTGTTGACTGACAACTTCAAGGAACGCCCTAATTCAATTATAAACTATGTTGATCAGCCGAAACAGAATGGCTATCAGAGTTTCCATACGCAGTTGCTGTCTGATTATGGAGTGTGGGAGGAAATCCACATTCAGTCGGAACGTATGACGAGAAAGTCGCATTTGGGGTATATGCTGGAGAATGGCAAGCGCGACAAGGTGATATATGAATGGCTGGAAACGTTCCGCGGAGTGCTGAAAGACGTTGCAAAGAACAGTGAAGAAGATGGTAGCTTCTTTATAGAGTCTGTGAGAGCTTCATTTTATAATGATGATATACAGGTCTATACGCCTGATGGACACTCTATGAAACTGCCGAAGAATTCTACGGCTATTGACTTTGCGTTCGGTATTCACACAGAAGTCGGATTGCATGCTAAGTATGCTAAGATTAACGGACATCTTGCTTCGGTGAAGACTTTGCTAAAACGCGGTGACAGTGTGGAGATTGGTACTGACCCGAATGTGTGGCCTCAGGAAGACTGGATGGCCAAGGCCAAGTCGTACAGGGCACTTAGAAACCTTCATATCTTTACGGAAAAGAAGGGCAAACCGCAGTATAAAAGGTGTCCGTTGTGTAACCCTATTCCCGGCGAGGAGGTCATCGGGTTCAGGGCTGCGGATGGCTCAATAACAGTACATAGGCGTGATTGCGCTGACGCCATAGGGCTTGCATCGCGGTTTGGTGACAGTATAGTGCCGGTAGAATATAAGGAATTGCCTGATATGCTGTATTCGGCAAGCCTTACTGCGAGGGCGGTGGACAGGCAGCATCTGCTTAGTGACATTATTGATAGCATCTCAAACAAACTGCAACTGAGCATCAGCGAACTGCATACTGTGACGGAAGACGAGATAGTTACGTGCAGAATAAACTTCATGGTGCATAGCTACAAGGAACTGCAAACCATAGTTCAGAGTATACTTGCTATTCCGGATGTGGATGAAGTGAGTTACAAGAATGAATAAAAAAAGTTAATTTGTTTGCAAAAACCAATTATAAAGTATAACTTTGCAATCGAGATTATACTATAATTTAATTAAATTTATTGCCTATCGACATACATTTACTTAACAAAAAGATTAAGAAAATGACAAAACTCACTCGGCTTACCGATGAAGAGTTGGTACTGATGTACGTGCAAGGCAATAACCGCGCGTTTGATGAACTGTTAGTTCGGACTCAAACAGGTATCTTCTCCTATATTATTTTTATCGTTCACAACGAGGAAGTGGCTAATGATATCTTCCAAGAAACGTTTCTGAAGGCTATAACAAAACTTCGGGAGGGGAAGTATGTCACTTCAGGAAAGTTCAATGCGTGGATGATTCGTATTGCGCATAATACCATTATGGATTGGTATCGTAGGCAGAAGTCACAGAATTTCGTTGACACTGCTGTGGAGGATATCAATATTGCGCAGATGAGTGACAGGCAGTTGATGGAGACTTCAAGGGAGGATTTGCTGGCGAATAACCAGGTGTTGGATGACGTGCGCAACCTTATGGCGTTCCTGCCGAAGGCACAGCGTGAGGTCGTGCAGATGCGTTTCTATCAGGATTACTCGTTCAAGGAGATAGCGGAACTGACAGGTGTAAGCATTAATACGAGCCTTGGCAGAATGCGTTATGCTATGATTAACATGCGTAGGCTGGCGAAGGAGAACCACATGCAACTGCAGTTCGCATAGGAAAAGAACATTTTATAGTTGAAATAACGGAAAAAGCATAATGGATTATGTATTGGAACATTAACCATTATGCTTTTTCCGTTATTTCTATAATGTCGTATCGTTATCTCTATAATGCCGTATCGTTATCTCTATAATGTCGTATCGTTATCTCTATAATGTCGTATCGTTATCTCTATAATGTCGTATATTGACTTATAAATCACGTAACTCCGAGATTGTTTTGTGTGGGTCTCTTGCACCGAATATGTAACTTCCTGATACAAGTACATCTACTCCGGCCGCTACAAGGCGCGGAGCTGTTTCGCTTTGGACCCCACCGTCAACTTCGATAAGTGCGGAGGAGCCGGAGTGTTGTATCATTTCTTTTAGTCGTTTGGTTTTGGTAATCGTGTTTTCGATGAACTTCTGACCACCGAAACCGGGGTTTACGCTCATCAGCAGCACCATATCCACATCGCATATAATGTCTTCCAGACAGCAGACTGGCGTAGACGGATTCAGTGTTACTCCTGCCTTCATGCCGGCATCGTGTATCTTTTGTATTGTACGGTGTAGGTGTGTACAAGCTTCATAGTGTACGTTCATAAGGTAAACGCCTGCCTTTGCCGTCTGCTCGATGTAGCGTTCAGGGCTGTTTATCATATAGTGTACATCCAGTTTCTTTGTGCTTACTTTCGCAACGGCTTCTATTACCGGGAATCCGAAAGAGATATTGGGCACGAAAGAACCGTCCATCACATCGAGATGGAGCCATTCTGCTTCGCTGGTGTTAATCATTTCCATCTCTTTACCGAGGTGAAGGAAGTCGGCAGCGAGAAGTGAAGGGGAGACTATTGTCATTGTTGAGTGTAGCTCTGTTGCTGTTAATTAAGGAAGAATGGAATGCACTTGCCGTTGGTCATAATAGGACGGTAGGTGTAAGCGAATTGCCTTATTATGTCAAGGGTTGATGATGTGGGCGTGAAAGTGCCGATGGAGTAGTGTTGTGTCATAGGCGTATCTTTGTCTTTGAATATGTTTTGTTTCGTTCGGATAATGTATCCACTGTACTAAAGTAACGTATTCTGATGTAAAATATTATATGGCAGCATGCGTTTTTCACAAAAAAAAGCCATAACCACAATGTGATGTTGTGGTTATGGCAAAAAGGTATGGTAATGTTTGTTTGTTTATTACTTTACCTTGTCAACGATGGCCTTGAATGCTTCAGGGTTGTTGACAGCGAGGTCAGCGAGAACCTTGCGGTTAATCTCGATACCTGCCTTGTGAAGCAGTCCCATAAGTTGGGAATAGCTGAGACCTTCTATGCGTGCGGCAGCGTTGATACGCTGTATCCACAGGGCACGGAAAGTGCGTTTTTTGTTCTTACGGTCGCGATAAGCGTATGTAAGTCCTTTCTCCCAGGTGTTCTTTGCTACGGTCCAGACATTCTTACGAGCTCCGTAATAACCTCTGGTTAGCTTCAAAATTCTCTTGCGCTTCGCACGTGAAGCGACATGATTCACTGATCTTGGCATAGTTTTTTACTTTCTTTTTACAAAAAGGTTCGACAATAAGGTTGATTAACGGAGACACAGCAAGTCACGAACTTGCTTTAGATTAGAAGAGTCAACGATAGTTGATCCCAGAAGATTGCGCTTCTGTTTCTTCGTCTTCTTTGTCAGAATGTGGCTGTGGAAAGCGTGGCGTCTTTTCAACTTACCTGAGCCGGTGAGAACAAAACGCTTCTTAGCACCGGAGTTTGTCTTTACTTTTGGCATTTTTTTTGTTGTTTAATTAATTATTAATTATAGTGGTAACGCATATACCAGGCGTTACTCACATATTGTCGTTAGCTGTTGTTTCGCGTAGTTTTGCAAGTGCGTCTATTCCCTTTGCATTGTCTGCGAGACTGCCTTCTGCCTGTATTTCTACGTTTTCAGCTTCAGCATTGCTACTGTTACTGTTGCCGTTAGCTGCCTCTTTACGCTCTCGATCTATCTTCTGCTGGCTCTTTTTCGCCTGTCCTGCCTTTTTAGGGGCAATGAAAAGGAACATTTTCTTGCCTTCAAGTTTTGGCATTTGCTCTACTTTTCCGTATTCCTCAAGGTCGTTTGCGAAACGGAGTAGAAGGACTTCACCCTGTTCCTTGAATACGATAGCGCGTCCACGGAAGAACACATAAGCACGGACTTTGTTTCCTTCCTCAAGGAATTCCTTCGCATGCTTAAGCTTGAAGTCATAATCATGCTCGTCAGTCTGTGGTCCGAAACGAATTTCCTTAACCTCGACCTTGACCTGCTTCTGCTTCATTTCCTTTGCCTTCTTCTTCTGTTGGTAGAGGAATTTGGAGTAGTCAATGATACGACAAACAGGTGGTTGTGCATTAGGGCTAATCTCTACAAGGTCTACACCCTTTTGGTGTGCTATGTCTAGGGCTTGCTTTGTTGGCATGACGGAGGCTCCGTCTTCATCCACTATACGCACCTCACGCACACGAATCTGTTCGTTTATGCGGTATTGGCTTCTGGGATTGGGTTTTCTGTTGTCTGTTCTCATTAACTGTTTTTAATTGTACGTTATTGTACTAATCTCGTTTTTGTATTACAAAAAGCGCTGCAAAGGTACGAAAAATTATTGGAAGTGTATGGCCTCATGTCGCTTTTGTGTCGCAACTTTAGTATAATTTAACACGATGCGCGCGATTATCCTTTATTGATTGCTTTTTATGGCGGTTATCTTTAGTTTCAATGCTTCTGTTTTTAGGTCTTTACTGTTGACATAGAGTGCCGCATTGCCTTTGCGTGAGCCGCTTTTCACCACTATTAATGCTCTGCCTTTCCATGTGTGGTGTGTAGTGTCATAATAGGGGTCATCATCTTTTATGTCGGCATTTCCTATGGCAATGATAGATGCTTGCCCCGTTATTGATGCACTGAATTGGCAATTTGCATCAGTTACTATATTGCCTTCGCTGTCCAATGCTTCTACGGTAACAAAGGAAAGGTCTTCTCCATCGGCATTTATGTCGGTTCTGTCAGCCGTCAATCTTAGCTTGCATGCCTTGCCGGTGGTCTTTAGCGACACGGCTTCCTTTACTTCTTTGTTGTCTATTGCTTCTGCTTTCAGTATGCCAGGGTGGTATTTTATCTTGAAAACGGTGCGGCTTTCCTTCACTTGTTTCGTTTCAATAATTTTGCCGTTGAGAAGAAGGCGCACTGTTGGATACTTTGAGTAAACCTCCACTTCAATCTCTTTTCCTTCATGACCATTCCAGTTCCAACTCTCCCATGTAGGCCATACGGACCATGATGTCTCCATTATTTTGCCGTTGTAACCGTCAGGTTCCCGTACTGCCATGTATAGTTTCTCCCCATCGGTGTTGTAAAGCATGCTGCGGTAATGGCTTATAGGCTTTCTCAAACCAGTCATGTCGATGTCTCCACAATATGCAGCGTGCCATGGATATAGTGGTCTTGAGTAGTGTTCTCCTGGCACATCGCCGTCGTAGTACCATCTGCCTATGCCTGATTCGCCTATGTAGTCTATCGCTGTCCATACGAAATCACCTATTATGTAAGGATAGGCCGTTGTTTTGATGTAGTTCCGATAGGCATCTCTTGGATAGGATTCAGTCTGAATCATTATACGGTTGGGTACGCGTTCATGGTCACTTTCAGACTTGTGTATCATGTAGTTGTAGCCAACAATGTCATGTTCCGCAGCCAAAGGGTCATAGATGTCCCAATCGTTGTCCCATGCCGCCAATGCGGAAGTTACTGGTCTGGTAGGGTCAAGTTGCCGGCATAGTGCCGCCATGTTGTGTGCTGTCTTTACTATCTCAATTTTTTTACGTTCTATAACCTCATTACCTATACTCCAACAGAATATAGAGGGGTGGTTGCGGTCACGCATTACCATTGTTCCCAAGTCGGTTTTCCACCATTTATCGATAAGGGTGGAGTAATCGTGTGGGTTCTTCTGTTCACGCCATCCGTCGAAAGCCTCGTCTATCACCAATAGTCCCAATTCGTCGCAAGCATTGAGAAATGCTTCCGAAGGGATGTTGTGTGATGTGCGGACGGCATTAAAACCTGCTTTTTTCAGCAGTTCTACCTTTCGGTATTCAGCCCTGTTGAATGATGCTGCGCCAAGTATCCCGTTGTCATGATGCACGCATCCACCGTTAAGGACAATGCTTTTGCTGTTGAGTTTCAGCCCATTGGTACTGTCGTATGTGATTGTACGGAAACCGATGGAGTTGTTTTCCTCGTCCATTGTCGTCCCGTTCACGATGAGCCTTGTCCTTACTTTGTACAGATAAGGGTTATCGGTAGACCACAGTATAGGGTTATCCACTGTAATTGTCTGTTTACTGTCATGGCCTGTTGAGGTTGCTATAGCCACACCGTCTTTATTATATAATGTGTGGATTATTTGTGACTCCGCACAAGATGTGTACTCTTTCTCTATCTTTGTGTCAATGGTTACATTCCATTTCCCGTTTCCATTATCGGAGCATATAATTTGTATGCCCCAGTTGTCAATATGTGTTTTGTTGGTTTTCACAAGCCATACGTGGCGGTAAATGCCAGAACCTGTGTACCATCTGCAGTTCTTCTGCTTTGAGTTGTCAACCCTTACCGCCACCACGTTCTTTCCCTTTTTGATGTAAGGTGTGATATCACAGAAGAAAGAAGTGAAGCCATAAGGGTGTCCTCCTGCTTTCTTTCCGTTTATATAGACCTCGGAGTCCATGTAGACTCCCTCGAAATACAGTTGTATCTTCTTGTCTTTTGTATAATTGCCAGCAAGGAATGTCTTTCTGTACCAGCCGGTTCCGGTAGGCAGATATCCCCCATCGTTACCTGCGGGTGCATCTTTGTCAAACTTGCCGTAGATGCTCCAGTCGTGTGGAATGGTGATTTTTTGCCATTTGTTGTCATCAAAATCCGTGCGGAGTGCAGTGGAATCATCGCCAAGGAAGAATTTCCAACCGTCATCAAACAGTGTCTTTCTTGCCATGGCAGCCTGTGCATACGTCAGCAACAATATGGTTAAGGTTGGTAAAATGGATAATAGTCTGGTCGTCATTTGGGTCAGTTTATGTTATAAAAAGGTGTTCTGCAGTCTCCGTACTATGTTTGTAAATGTACGGAAACTGCGGAAACAGATAGAAAATCAGGACTTCAGTCCGTCAATGTCGCGTTTTACATTTGCACGAATCTTGGTAAGATACCGTTTCATTCCCTCAGAATCCTTGCTGTCAATGATTTCAAGCAGTTCTTTAAGTTCTTTGCGAATCTGGTCCACTTGTTCATGAGTGTACGGGTTGAAAAGAACTTCTTGCAACAGATAGTCATCCTCATTCAGTACACCTTTGGCTATTCGCAGGTGACGTTTGAACGTTGTGCCCGGGGCATCCTGGTGCTTCATGACTGCGGAGAACACGAAAGTTGAGACAAATGGGATTGAAAGTGAGTATGCCACGGTCTTGTCGTGTTCCTCAAAAGAGTACTCGTAGATGTTCAGTCCCAGTTTGCTGTACAGGTCTTTGAAGAAACATTGCCCCATACAGTCACCCTCTGTTATGATGATAGCATTCTCTTCAGACAACTGGTTGAGGTTGGCAAAGGTAGGACCGAACATCGGGTGTGTGCTGACATAACGGTGTCCGGTAGCTTCATAAAACTCTTTCAGTCCTGTTTTCACTGATGCTATGTCGCTTAGTATGCACTCTTCACCAAGGAACGGCAACACTTCGTTGAATGCAGGAATAGTATATTTCACTGTCGCCGCATTGATGACAAGTTCCGGGTTGAACGCCTTTACTTCCTCTAAATCAGTGAACCGTTGACAGTTGTATGTGAACCGTAGGCGTTTCGCATCCTTTTCGTACACTCCTACCTCATGGTCGAAGCTGAGCAGGTCAATGAAGAACGACCCCATTTTCCCCGCTCCGAGAATCAATAATTTCATTGTCGTTTTATTATTGGTTTATAATCTCAATCTGCTGGCGTACGGATTCCTCGTGTATAGCCTCGAAAACCGTTTTCACAAAGTCCTCGCTCATGCCACAAAGCGAGCCCTGTGCGCCGCGTTTGCCAAGTATTTCGTTGTAACGTCCGGTCTGCAACACTGTCATGTTGTGTTCCTTTTTGTACTGGCCAATCTCGCGACAGATGCGGAAACGCTGTGAGAGCAGTTCCAGAAGTTTGTCGTCCTGTTCATCAATCTGCCTGCGGAGCAACTTTATGTTTTCCGTCGTTGTGGTCTCGTCACGTACCTGCAGCAGTGTCAGAATGTAGTCAAGCACGTCAGGTGTCACCTGTTGCTTGGCGTCACTCCATGCCTTATCCGGGTCACAGTGGCTCTCTACAACGAGTCCGTCAAAGCCGAGATCCATAGCCTGTTGGCACAGTGGCGCTACAAGTTCGCGTCTTCCGCCGATGTGGCTTGGGTCACACACGATGGGAAGTTCTGGTATTCGGCGGCGCAGTTCTATTGGAATCTGCCACATTGGTAGGTTACGGTAAATCTTCTTGTCGTAAGATGAGAAGCCACGATGTATTGCTCCCAGTTTCTTTACGCCAGCAAGGTTTATGCGTTCCAATGCACCAATCCACAGTTCGAGGTCAGGGTTCACCGGATTCTTTACCAATACCGGAATATCTACGCCCTTCATGGCATCTGCAAGGTCCTGCATTGCGAAAGGATTGGCTGATGTGCGGGCTCCAACCCACATGACATCGATGCCGTATTTCATAGCCAGTTCCACGTGTTCAGGTGTAGCCACTTCGGTACAAATCAGCATTCCTGTCTCCTTCTTGGCTTCCGCCATCCATTGCAGTGCAGGTTCTCCATTGCCCTCGAAGCCTCCTGGCTTTGTACGTGGCTTCCATACGCCACCGCGGAACATGTGGCAGCCCTTCTGTGCAAGTTGGGTTGCGGTTGTCATCACTTGCTCTTCTGTTTCTGCCGAGCATGGGCCGGCAATCACGAATGGGCGTTTGTTGTCACTTGGCAGGTTGAGAGCTTCAAGTTCTAATTCCATAGTAGTATTTCGTTTGTTTTATATTTAATTTGTATTTATGGTATGGTTGCTTATTTGTCTGCAATCATTTTCTTTATTCTTTCCAGTGCTTGCTGCATCTTTTCGTCCTTTGCGCATAGAGATATGCGGACGTAACGTTCGCCGTTGCTGCCGAAGATGAACCCCGGAGTTATGAAGACACGTGCCTCGAATAGTATCTTTTCCGTCAAGTCTTCTACGTTCTTGTATTTGTCCGGAATCCTTCCCCACAGGAACATTCCTACGGATTCCTTGTCGTATGTGCAGCCTAACGTGTCCATTATCTGTTCAGCAATGACGCGGCGGCGTTTGTAATTGTCATAGTTGTTAACCTTGTGCCAACCGTCTTCATTGTGGTAAGCCTCTGCCGCTGCCAGTTGTATGCCGCGGAAAGTACCAGAGTCGATGTTTGACTTTATTTTAAGAATCCACGAAATGAATGTGCTGTTGGTGGCAACCATGCCTACACGCCATCCGGGCATATTATGACTCTTCGACATTGAGTTGAACTCTATGCAGCACTCTTTTGCGCCAGGCACCTGGAGCAGTGACAGCGGGTGTTCGTTTATGATGAAAGAATAGGGGTTGTCGTTCACGATTACGATGTTATGCTTTTGTGCGAACTCCACCAGCCTTTCATAAGTCTCACGTCGTGCGTTTCCTCCCGTAGGCATATTAGGGTAGTTTGTCCACATCAATTTAACCCGGCTGAGGTCTGTTTGTTCCAAAGCGTCGAAGTCCGGCTGCCAGCCGTCATTCTCTTTCAGGTCATAGTTGACAATCTTCTGGCCGAGAATTTTTGACAAAGAGGTGTATGTCGGGTAGCCTGGGTTTGGCACAAGTACTTCATCGCCGGGATTACACAGGGCGAGGGTGACGTGCAGTATAGCCTCTTTGGAACCTATCATAGGCTGGATTTCAGTATTCGGGTCAAGGTCCACGCCGTACCAGCGCTTATAGAAATATGCCATGGCCTCGCGTAGTTCCGGCGTTCCCACAGTGGGTTGGTAGCCGTGTGCAGATGGGTCATGTGCCACTTCGCACAGTTTGTTAACGGTAGCCTCTGACGGTGGCATATCCGGTGAGCCTATTGCGAGGGATATTATGTCCATACCCTTTGCGTTTAGTTCTGCCACTTCTTTCAGTTTACGGCTGAAGTAGTATTCTTGTACTGACGACAAACGGTCAGCGGGTTTGATGTTTAACATATTTCTTCTTCTTTTTATTGTGTAAGCCCTCTCCCGATACCCATGAAATGAGACTTTTGTCATGCTGACAGCCCATTTTTATGGAGTAGGAGTGTGGTTGTTGTGTTGTTCTTATGCTGATTTGTATTCTCCGAGAATGATGAGGTCCTTTGTCAAGGGTGTGATGGCATCAATGCTCTGCCGGTATCGTGTCAGGTCGTCATACGTCACATCCACATAGAAGAGGTATTCCCATTCCTTGCCAATGATGGGTAGGGACTGTATTTTCGTGAGGTTGATTTTGTAGAATGAAAGTATAGAAAGCACCTGTGACAGCGAGCCTTCCTCGTGAGGCAGTGAAAACACCATGCTTGACTTGTCTGCCTCGTTGATAGCCCTTAGAAAGTCTGCCTTGCGCAAGTCGGTCATGATGAGGAAGCGTGTGAAGTTGTGCGGATTGTCTTCTATATGGTTTTCCAGTACTTCCAGCCCGTATAGTGCGGCTGCGTCAGCATGGCATAGTGCCGCAACGCCTTGCATATTGTTCTCGGCTATCCATTTGGCAGAACCTGCTGTATCCACGTCTTCCACCATTTTCAGGTTCGGATGCTTTGAAAGGTATTTGTGGCACTGTGCCAATGCAACGGGATGGGAGTGCACTTCCTTCAGATCTTCCTTTTTCTGTCCGGGCAGGCAGCATAGGCAATGGCTGATATGTGTCTTTTCTTCGCCGACAATGGTCATGCCTGACTCTCTCAACAGTTCGTAGTTGTGGAGCAATGAGCCTGCTATTGTGTTTTCTATTGCCATGATACCGATGATGGTAGGGTCCTGTTTCATGTGTGTGAACACCTCCTCAAATGTAGAACAACATATAATTTGTAATTGCTCACCGTCAAAGTAGTGGTGTGCTGTGATGTCATGGAATGATCCTATCTCACCCTGTATTGCTATTCTCTTCATCTTCTTGCGTGTATATTATATAATGTGTTGTTTGCTAAAAAATAAAAGGTCCCGTGTAGATATATTCTACGCGGGACCTTTTATTATCATTACTTTTTATAGATAAGTCTTAAGTTGAATTTTATACGCAACCTCCCGCTTCACAGTTTTCTGTAAAGTAAAAATAGAAGTAATAGAAAGATGCGTATGAATTATTCTTCATCTTGTCTGCTTGTTTTTGCGTTTTTGTTTTTATTCGGGTGCAAAATTAGTGAAAATTGTTGGAACCCGCAAACTTTTTTGCAAGAAATCGCCGTGTTTCATTAAAAAAGTTGAAATGTGATGATGTTGCTTTCCATAATGCGTCGTTACCATGTGTTATTGTGATGTTTTTAGGATGGTAATACAATCGTGCCCCTTTTGCATTGTAAAAGGATAGCAATTACAATGCGAAAGGGGCACGATTACGCTGTAAAAGGGGCACTATTACAAGGCCGCCTGCCTGTCGTTGAAAATCAGAGAGTTGTAACCCTCCTTGCGTCAGGGCGTACTTGGGGTCTTGGCGTTTACTTTTTGACTTTTGCCTTTCCCTTGTTCTTGAAGAAATCAATGGCGGCATTGATGGTGTTGTCGTCTTGGTTGAGGTACTCCATCCATGCTTGCTCGTCAAGCATATTGTATATTATGCGTGAGTTGATGTATGCCTCCAGCAGTCTGTGTGACTTCTTTATCATGAGGTTCCGGCGTTGCAACCCGAGAGAGTTGGCGTAAGTGGCGAATTTGTCCACCGTGTTCTGCTTGACAAGATATTCCGACAATCCTTGCATTTCGCTGTATTCTTTCAGTTTTTGGCGGTTGCCGTCAGTGTATGAATATGCGAACTGCAGTATCAGTCCTGTGGAACTGGCCGCACGATAGTAGGAAGTGATGCCTAATGTGTCCTCAGCCACGAAGATATCCGGTGTTATTCCTCCTCCGCCATATACGGTTCTTCCGCTTACTGTGTGGTATGCTGGTCCTTGGTGCTTTATGCTGTCCTCATAGAAGAACTCACCGTGTTCGTAGCGTGACACTATGTCATTTTTATATCCGCTGTTGTCACCGCTGTTGTATGGCTTCTGTATGCAGCGGCCTGACGGAGTGTAGTAACGTGCTACGGTCAGACGGATGAGTGAACCGTCAGGAAAGCCTATCTGTTGTTGCACGAGTCCCTTTCCGAAAGAGCGGCGGCCGATTATTGTTCCGCGGTCGTTATCCTGTATGGCACCGGCGAATATCTCGCTGGCTGAGGCTGAATTCTCATTTATAAGCACCACAAGCGGCATCTTCTGGTAGGAACCTCTGCCGTCGGTCTTGTATTCTTGGCGTTGCGACTTCCGTCCCTCTGTGTAAACGATGAGTTTGTTGTCCGGTAGGAACTCGTTGGCCATCTGCACTGCTGCTTCAAGGTATCCACCGGTATTTTCACGTAAGTCGATGACGAGGTTCTTGAAACCGTATTGGGACAGTTGCGCCAGTGATACGAGCATCTCGGCGTATGTATTCTCGCCGAAGTTCTTGATGCGTATGTATCCGGTCTCGTCGTCAAGCATGTATGTTGCCATGATGCTCTTTGTCTTTACCTCTCCACGTGTGATCTCAATGAAGATGGGTTTCTTTGCGCCATAGCGCATGATGCCGACTTTTACCTTTGACTTGTTTGGACCTTTGAGTCTGCGCATTGCTTCTTCATTGGTTGCAGTCTTACCGACGAATGGCTTGCCGTCAATGTTTATGATTTTATCGCCTGCGAGTATCCCCGCTTTCTGTGCAGGACCACCGGTTACTACGTTCTGTACGTGCAGAGTGTCCTGTCTTATGACGAATTCTATGCCTACACCGAAGAATGATCCCTTCAGGTCATCGCTTGCCATCTGTGCGTCTTTTGCAGAGATGTAAACGGAGTGAGGGTCTAATTCGGCCAGTATCTGTGGTATAGCCTTCTCCACAAGGTCGTTGATGTTGACGGTATCTACATACTGGTCGTCAATGATGTGGAGCAGGTTGTTGAGCCTGTTGCTGCCGGAATTGATGATGTTGAGCCTGTTGCCGGAAAAATGATTGGCATAGAACGTGCCTATCATGATGCCGATGACGACACATAGTGCCATTATCAGCGGCATATATCGTGATTTATTGTTCATCGTCTAATTGTATATGTGTTGCTTCTATTCCTGCTTGCCTTAGTAGGGACAGCCCGTCGGCAAGGCGATATTCTTCACCGTAGATGACACGTCTGATGCCTGACTGTATGATTAGTTTGGCACATTCAATGCATGGGGCTGCGGTGATGTAGAGTGTGGCCCCTTCGCTGTTGTTGTTGCTGCGTGCCAGCTTTGTGATGGCGTTGGCTTCTGCGTGCAGCACGTAAGGGAATGTCTTGCCGTTTTCCTCGCATATGTTTGGAAAACCGCTTGGTGTACCATTGTATCCGTCACTGATTATCATGTGGTCTTTTACGACCAGTGCGCCGACTTGCCTGCGCTTGCAGTAGCTGTTTTCTGCCCAAATGCGTGCCATGCGTAGGTAGCGGAGATCAAGTTGGGCTTGTTTTTCGGTTTTCTTTATGTCGGACATATTCGAGTTTTGTTTGTTTCTTGTTTGGACGTTTATTCATTTATTGGGCTGTTGCTATTGTACATTCAGTGATGTACATGGCATGACGCCCGCTATAAGAACGGTTTTATCCTGCTTTCTGTATCCCGTCTCTTTCCAACAGTGCTTCAATCGTCGGCTCGGCACCCTTGAAACGTGTGTATAGAACCATTGGATGTTCTGTGCCTCCTTTGGAGAGGATGCAGTCGCGGAAACGTTGTGCTGTCGCCGAATTGAATATTCCTTCCTTCTTGAACACAGCGAAGGCATCGGCATCGAGTACTTCTGCCCATTTGTAACTGTAGTAACCGGCGGAATAACCACCTGCCATGATGTGGGAGAATTGTACGGTCATGCAAGTATCTGGCAGTTGCGGACTGATAATGGCATCTTTCCATGCTTGCTTTTCGAATGGCATGATATCAGCGGAAAACTCATCCTTCTGTTTGTAATATGCCATGTCGAGAAGGCCGAAACTTACTTGTCGTAGACAGGCTGAGGCGCAATTGTAGTTCTTTCCCTTTATAAGACGGTCTATAAGTTCCTCTGGCATTGGTTCGCCCGTTTCATGATGGAAGGCGAAAGTGGCGAGGAATTCTTTCTCGAGAGAGAAGTTTTCCATGAACTGTGAGGGCAGTTCAACGAAGTCCCACCATACGTTTGTACCGGAAAGTGACTCAAAACGCGTATTTGCGAACATTCCATGGAGCGAGTGTCCGAACTCATGTAGGAAGGTCTCCACTTCGCCGAGCGTCAGCAGTGCGGGCTTGTCTTGTGTCGGTTTCGTGAGGTTCATGACCACACTGACATGTGGACGCACGTTCTTTCCTTTGCGATCAATGTATTGCCCCTGGTATTCGGTCATCCATGCACCTCCCTGTTTGCCCTTGCGTGGATGGAAGTCAGCATAGAAAACAGCGAGATAGGAGCCGTCTTTGTCAAAGACCTCGTAGGCTTTGACATCAGGATGGTATACCGGAATGTCTTTGTTTTCCTTGAATGTTATGCCATACAGACGGTTGGCAAGACCGAATACACCGTCAATTACTTTGGATAGTTCGAGGTAAGGACGTAGCATCTCCGAGTCAACGTTGTATTTCTCCAGCTGGAGTTTGTGTGAATAGTAGGGTCCGTCCCACGGCATCAACTCAAAATCGTCACCTTCCATGCGCCTTGCCTTTGCTAAAACCTCCTCGCGCTCCTTTATAGCTGTGGGCTTGTAGGCGTCGATAAGGTCGTAAAGCAGTTTGTATACATTGTCTATATTGGTGGCCATGCGTTTCTTTAATACATAGTCAGCATAGGTGTCATAACCTAATAGTTGGGCTATTTGGCGGCGTAGGTTAATCAGTTGCTTGCAAATCTCAAGGTTATTTGCATCATTGGCATGCGTGCATTCAGTGTTGCGGGCCATGTAAAGACGCTTACGCAGTTCTCTGTTCTCTGCATATTGCATGAAAGGCATATACGATGGCGCGTCAAGTGTAATCACCCAGCCGTCAGATTCTCTTTCTTTGGCAGCAGCAAGGGCTGCATTACGTTGGCTTTCAGGCAGTCCTGCAAGGTCTTCTTCATTCGTAATGTGTAGCGTAAAAGCCTTGTTCTCCTTGAGAAGGTTTTGCGAAAATTGTAGAGAAAGAACGCTTGCCTCTTCTGTCAGTTTGCGGAGACGCTCCTTTCCTGCCTCGTTTAGAAGGGCACCGGAGCGTACAAACCCGTCGTAACTGTTGTTTAGCAGCATCTCTTCCTCTGGTGTCAGTTCACGATGGTTATCATACACTGCCTTGATGCGTTTGAACAGTTTCTCGTTCAGCGTGACATCATTGTGGTGTTTGGTAAGAAGTGGCTGCATCTTTTGAGCAAGTGTTTCCATTTCGTCACTTGTTTCTGCGGACATCAGGTTGAAGAATACGGTTGAAACCTTATCAAGCAGGTCATAATACCCATCTTCGTCTTCTTCGGGGTCAATGATTGTATTGTCGAAAGTCGGTGGTTCCGGATTGTTTATGATTTTATCTATATGTTCATCGTCACGCCTTATGCCCTCAATGAAGGCAGGCTCAAAATGTTCTGTCTTTATCTTGTCAAACGGAATGGTCTCGTGTGGCGTTGTATATTTGTTGAAAAACGGGTTTATATCTTTCATATTGTTCATTTGGCTTGGTGTCAGTGTGGTTTTGATATGTATCCTTTTATCCTGTTGTCTATAATAGTTGAAGGGATGGAATCTCCATCATTCCTCTCCTTTGTATAATCTTGTCGGCTTTGTTCATGGCGTTAAGCGCGTTTGAAACGTCCAGTCTGCTGACGTTAAGTTCATTCGCCAGTTGTGACATCTTGATGTGAAGGACCTTGCGTCCGGCCGGATACAGAGAGTGCTGTTTTAGGAACAGCACTATGCGTTCGGTCAGTTCGGTGCTCCTTTGTTGCCATGGATGGTGCTCCAACTTCTGTGCCCGTCTGCAGATTAGGTTGAGATAGTTAAGTCTCACTATCATATAATGGTCGAAAATCAGCATCAGTTCCTCTTTAGATATGCTTATGGACTCACACGTTGTGTATGCCCGGCAGGTGGAATGGTAATGCAATGACAGGCCGAAAAGCTTGTCCGGTTCAAGTATCTGTGTCGCTTGCACGATTTCTTCCAGATGATATGAACGGTTGTCTGCGTAGGTATCTATCTCTATCCATCCGTCAACTACGGAAATAAGCGTAGAGCATGCATCGCCTTCCTCTACGATCGTGCTTCCTTTTTTATGGTGTCTAAGGTTGAAACGGGTCGTACGGGATATGTCAACAAGGTCTTTGTCTGACAGACCGAGGAAGATTGGAATCTCCGTTAGTTTCTGATAGTTTAACTGCATAAGACGTGTTTATTTCAAGATGTCCTTCTGTAATTCCGGCGAGAACCATACGGCGTTCTTGCCATTGTCGTCGGTGTATATGAAGTAAGCTTTGATATCCTTCTGGCGTTTCAGCACTTCCTTGGCCTTGTCAAGTCCCAACACCATAAAAGCGGTGGCATAAGCGTCGGCTTTAGCGCATGTCTTGGCGATAACAGTTGATGACAATATGTTGTGTTGTACAGGGTATCCTGTCTTGGGGTCAATGGTGTGAGCGTATTTTTTGCCGTTCTTGTAATAGAAGTTGCGGTAGTTTCCGGATGTAGCCATTGCCACATCTGTGAGCGAAAGCACCGTCTGTATCTCCTGTTTTACGGCAAGGGTGTCATCAGTAGGTTTCGTTACGCCGATTCTCCAGGGCTTTCCACTGTCGTTTTTGCCTTTGACAACGATTTCACCACCTATCTCAACCATGTAGTTCTCTATTCCTTCCTGTGCCAGATACCTTGCGACCATGTCTACGCCGTAGCCTTTTGCAATAGCACTGCAGTCAAGCATGGTACGTGAATCCTTTTTCACTATGTGTCTGTCGTTGAGACTTACCTTGTCGAATCCGACGAATTGCCTTATGCTGTCAATATCTTTGGCAGAGGGCATTTTGCCTGATTTGAAGCCAAAGCCCCACGCATTGACGAGAGGTGCTACTGTGATGTCAAAGGCACCATAGGTTTCTGCATTGACAGATTGCGATAACTTGTACACTTCAAGGAACTGGTCACTGAGTTCAATATTCTTGTTTCGGTTAACTGCCGTTATGATAGAACTTTCGTTGAACGGTGACAATGAGTTGTCAACACCTTGCAGTACCTTCTCGATGTCAGTCTTGTGACTTTCTGCACTTTGGTAAGTTATGTTGTAGGATGTGCCGAATACAAGGCCGGAGTCATGCTGATAGGCCGCAGCTTTTCTCTTTCCTCCGAATACCATCAATGCTACCAGCAGTAGAATAAGTACCGGCAGCGTTATTGCTATGTTTCTTTTTCTGCTCATTTCTTGCTTCTTTTGTGTGGGGAATAGGCTGTTTCGCACTCTCATTTCATGTTGCAACTATGCTTCTAATCCTGTAACCGCTAAAACGTTCCCTTTGTTTTCTTGTCCTTCTTTGACAGTTCTATACTGACATTGAATGTCCCTCCGAGTTTGTCTCCGTCTTTTCCGTAACCCGGGACATACCAAATTTTCTCGCCATCGTTGGCCTTGCCTGAAATCTTTGCCTTGTATCTGAAACTCCATCCCAGCCTTACAGGGCCCCATAGTTTTGCGTCAACGGCGAAAATGAGTTCTGCCCAATGGTAAGATATACTTTGTTCGCTGGTGGAGTAGGGGACAGTGCCTCCCCAGTATGGTACGTTTATGTTGCCGGAAATATCTTGTTTGAAGTTGGTGAAGCCATATCTGGCACCCACCAGCACCCGATAGTCGTCGTGTTTCTGCTTGGCTATGTTGAAATCACAGCCAATTCTTCCGTATGGTGCGTTTGTTTTGGCTTCTATGCCTGTCACTATGTCCGTTTCATGTTTTGCAGAACCCAATCCAATCTCTATGATAGGGAAATATCTGTCTTTTAGATTTACGCGCAATGCGCCTTCAAACTGTCCGTAATCACCAACCATGCGCATTACTGTTCCTGCAAGGTCGTAAGATACCGACATCCCGCAAAACAAAGGAATGGAATCCGGTTCCGTCTGTCCCTGCTGTGGTTTCTTCGGCTTCTGTGCCATGGCGTTTGCCGGAAAAAGCAGACTAACTATTGCTGCCGTACAGGCGAATGTGTATATTCGAAACAGATGCATCGTTGCTTACTTTGGGATTGTTTATTAAAACCGTGTCAATGAAGTTGTGTGTGCTACGCGTAGACTGCAGTTGGTGGTTGTAGCGTGGTGCGCAGTCAACGGATTCAAACTGCGGTATGTTTGTCTTTGTCACCCATATAACGTCTGTTATGGATGTGGAGTCTGTAAGGTGCAGTGTCAATGCAATCTCGTCCGTATCCGCTCCATAACTCATAGGCAGATCAAAAGAAGAGACACTGCTCATCTGGTTGATATAGACAGTGTCGCTACCCACCGCTGTTCTATGGAGGGAAACACTAATAGGATAGTTTAAGGCACTTCCGTTTCCATCCTGATCCTGTATGGTGTAATGGCATTGCACACGTCCTTCGATGTTGCAGTCGATAGAGGAACAGCCCGTTATGACAGCGGTCAGAAGTGCAATGATTATGATATGGAATGATTTCATTATCGTTTTTGCGGTTGAATGTTTTGACTTCCGGGGTGCAGTCCGATAAAGATACACCCGGGAATGATACGCCATGGCTAAACGGTTTTCTCTATTTGGTAGTCATTCCGTTCCTGTGACGAGCGGCTTACGAGGTCTGCTATGAAGCCGGCAAGGAACAGTTGTGTACCTATTATCATCATTGTCAGAGCCAAATAGAAATAAGGGGAATCCGTAACGAGACGCTGTGGTATGCCCTGACTTAGTGACCATATCTTGTCTGCGCCTATGATGAATGCGGAAATGAAACCAATGAAAAACATCAGCGAGCCGAGAAATCCGAATACGTGCATGGGTTTCCTGCCGAAAGAAGACAGAAACCAAAGTGTAATAAGGTCAAGGTATCCATTGACAAAACGGTTCCATCCCATGAATTTTGATTTGCCGAACTTGCGTGCCTGGTGGTGTACGGGCTTCTCTCCTATCTTGTCGAAACCGGCGTTCTTCGCAAGATATGGTATATAGCGGTGCATTTCGCCGTACACTTCAATGTGTTTCACCACATCTTTGCGGTACGCCTTCAGTCCGCAGTTGAAGTCATGCAGGTTGTGAATGCCGCTGACCTTACGGGCTGTGGCATTGAACAGTTTTGTCGGTATGGTCTTTGACAGAGGGTCTCCCTGTGTGCGGTTTTGCTTATATCCGCTTACAAGGTCGTATTTCTCGTCCATTATCATGTGGTAAAGCCCCGGAATTTCATCAGGAGAGTCCTGTAAGTCTGCATCCATCGTTATCACCACGTTGCCCTGTGCTATGCCGAAGCCGCAAAAGAGGGCAGGAGACTTACCGTAGTTGCGGCGGAACTTGATGCCGTGTATGCGGTCATCGTTTTGTGCGAGTGTCTCGATTATGTCCCAGGAGTGGTCAGTTGAACCATCGTTCACAAAGATAACTTCATAAGACAAACTGTTGTCTCTCATCACGCGCTCTATCCAAGCGTACAGTTCCTGTATTGATTCTTCTTCGTTGTATAAAGGTATTACTACTGATATGTCCATCTGTTCGTTGTTTCGTTATATGTGTGATAGTATGGAATGGTTGCTTGCCGGCAACACGTTTGCTGTTTGCCGTTATTGTCTTTTCTTCTTCATCCCTACCATACCTATGATAAGTGACAGGAAGAAAGATGACACAATGCCATTGATGAATACGCTGAAGGCGAAGTCTATGGGGCGTGCCTGACCTATTTCTGTAATCTGTTTCTCCAAATCGTCAGGGTTCATGCCGGCCTGTCGGAAACTTTCGCGTATCTCCGGTATGGCAATGTTGTTGTGAAGTGTGCTCATCATCATCCCGTCATCGAGGAAATAGAAATATGCCATTGTCGCTGCCGCTATTATGAGTGAAGCGTATGCCTGTGCCATTGCGCAGAATGCTACCGCCCGTTTGTATGATATACTTCCGTCAAGAACGTTGTCGCGGAAATTCTTCAGACGGTAGAACACGATGAATGGTGTTGCTATCAGACCGGTAACAAAGCCTATTTGCAGTGCAGGCAGCTTCATGCTGCCCACGAAGCATCCAAAGGTGATAATCCATATTGCACCCATTAACAGCCCGTCCTGACGTGCAAAGGCTCTTAGTTGTATATAATCTTCACGTGAAATCATGGTACAAAGTTACTCATTTTATTTAATAATCTGCTCTTTTATAGGCGTTGAAAACTTAAAAAACGCTAAACGGGCATATTTTTTAATCTCTTTTGACCAAAAGTATAAACAAAAATGCGTACCTTTGCATCGCTTTTGAAAACAGGCGTTGTTGCCAATGTATGTTCAGAAGTGCGAAAAATGGGCAAGTCTTGCACGATCAGCTCCCTTGGAATCCTCCAGGACGGGAACGTAGCAAAGGTACTTGGTTGTAGCGGTGCGATGTAAGTAGCTTGCCCACCTGCCTCTTTAGCTCAGTTGGCCAGAGCACGTGATTTGTAATCTCGGGGTCGTTGGTTCGAATCCGACAAGAGGCTCTAAACATGAAAAGGACACTCGTAAGGGTGTCCTTTTCGCGTTTTTGGTATGCCCGGCATGGGTGTAATCTTAAGTGGACAAGTCCATGACGAATCATAATAGTAGGAATCGTTTTGCAAATGTGCCCAGATTACATTGCAAAAGCATCCCTTTTACAGTGTAATTGTATTGCTTTTACACGGTAAAAGGGATGCTTTTGCAACGCGCCTTGTATCAGGCTGTTTTCTAAGGCTATACATTTTATATGTATAACCTGTTATAGTAATGTTTACTTCGTATAGCTATATACTATGTCCATTATCTCTTTGCCGATGGCATCAGCCTCTGCTATGGTGTGTGCCTCGCTGTAAACACGGATTATAGGCTCAGTGTTTGATTTGCGAAGATGTACCCATTTGTCTGGGAAATCCAGTTTGACGCCGTCAATGTCGTTTACTGTAACGTCTGGCTGTGTCTCATATCTTTTCTTTACAGCTGCCAACAATGCGTCAACATCTGTCTCTGGGGTGAGGTCTATGCGGTTCTTCGCAATGGAGTAATCAGGGAATGTCTTTCGCAATGCGCTGACTTTAATGCCTTTCTGTGCCAAAGAAGATAGGAATAGTGCTATACCTACGAGTGCATCCCTGCCATAATGGCTTTCTGGATAAATCACACCGCCGTTGCCTTCGCCGCCTATGACAGCTCCTACTTCCTTCATTTTCGTGGTGACATTGACCTCACCTACTGCTGCTGCACTATAAACACCTCCGTGTTTTTCTGTTACATCGCGAAGTGCGCGGGTGCTTGAGAGGTTGCTCACAGTAGCACCCGGAGTGTGGGCGAGTATATAATCCGCTACACTTACGAGTGTGTATTCTTCTCCGTACATTGTTCCGTCTTCGCAGATGAATGCCAGTCGGTCCACGTCCGGGTCAACCACGATGCCAAGGTCATAGCCTCCCTTTTTCAGTTCGTTCATGATTCCGGAGAGGTTTTTCGCCAATGGTTCCGGGTTGTGGGCGAAATCGCCGTTAGCTTCACCGTTCAGTAGGGTGTAATCTACGCCGAGACGGTCGAACAGTGGGGGAAGAATGATGCCGCCAACACTGTTAATAGTGTCGACAATGACTTTGAAACCGGCTTTTTTCACGGTTTCAGCATCAACGAGTTTCAGTGCCATTACAGCATCGATGTGACGCTGGTCGAAACTTTCTTCTGTGTATTTGCCGAGGTCGTCCACGTCAGCGAAGGTGAAACTCTCAGCTTCTGCTATGGCAAGAACCTCTGCTCCGTCTGATGCTGTCAGGAATTCTCCTTTGGCATTGAGAAGTTTCAGCGCGTTCCAATGGCGTGGATTGTGTGATGCGGTTATTATTATTCCACCGTCGGCACCGGCCATGGTCACGGCCAGTTCCGTTGTCGGGGTTGAGGCAAGGCCTATGTTCGTTACGTCATAGCCCATTCCGAGCAATGTGCCGCATACGACATCCTTTACCATTTCACCGGATATACGCGCGTCACGGCCTACTACTATTCTTCCGCTACCGCATGGTGTGGATTTGCGTATGAACGTGGCATAAGCCGCAGTAAATTTTACTATGTCAAGGGGATTGAGTGTGTCACCTGCTGGCCCGCCTATGGTGCCGCGGATACCTGATATTGATTTTATTAGGGACATTTGGTATTTGTTTGTTGATTATTGTTCGTTTTTCACATCGGATGATTGGAAGGTCGGCCATTTCGTGCCCATAGTGTATGGTTCCGGCATTGAAAGGTTATTCCGCTCTCTTGTATGTGATGTCATAATGACATGCGTACACGTTACTCGTTGCGTATGCCTGGCCTTTGTCGTGGGGCACTATAATCTTGATGTGGGCTATTTTGTCAGTGGCATTCTGCTCTCTTCCAAGGCGTATATAGGTCAATGGCACCAGCCATCCGGACGGGACGGAAGTGCTACCGTAGGCAGATGCCAGTGTGCCGTATGCAAATGTGGCGTTGAAAGTGCCGCTTGTGTTGCGCACGGTCATCTTGTCGCAATTGACAGTCAGTGCATTACCTTCGTTTGTTAACTGTATGGAGTCTCCGTTTATATTGAATTCTGTAAAGCGGCACAGTATACCTGCACTCTCACCTTTCTTCAATATCTCTCCGCATCCTTTCTCTATAATTTGCATATAGATTCCGGTGCTGGCGAAAAAGACATATTCGTTTTTCTCGACAGAGGTGGAGTCTCCTTGTGCCTTGAACTGTGCTTCGCTGATGGCGTTTACCTTGTATTTTGTGATATAGTTGGAAATAGCACTCTCTTCACGCTCTTTCTGTTCGGCGTAGGTTTCGGTTTCCGAACAGGATGTAAGTGTTATCAGTGCCATAACGAAGGCATAAATCGCATAAAGTGTTCTATTCATTATTCTTTTAGTGTGTTATATTGCGGTGCAAAGATACGAAAAAAAAGACAGATAGGATATCAATAAGGGGAAAATAACAGTTAAAAAACAAAAAACAGAGCCTATTCTATTCTTTATAATTTGTCAGAATACTTGCGTACAGCCTTCCTTACAATCAACTCGGCTTCCGCAAGAGAACAGTGAAGTCTGCCTCCTGATGCGTTCTTGTGACCGCCTCCATTGAAAAACTCTTCCGCCATTAGGTTGCAGGGGAAGTCGCCGGCCGAGCGGAGACTGACCCATACGAGGTTAGGTTTCTCCGTATCTTCTCTTAGCGATATAGACAATCTGTGCCCCTTTATCTGCAAAGGGAGGTTCACAAGTCCCTCTGCGTCACCTTTTATGAAGTGAAAACGCCATTGGTCTTCTCGTGAAAGGGTGTAGTATGAGGCTCGTTGTGGGGTGAGAACCTTTAGTTTCTGGTAGAGAATATAGCCTGTAAGTCGCAGACGGTCAACGCTGAATACGTGAAAGATGTTACAGTAGATACGGTCTTTGTCAATGCCTTTGGCAAGCAGCAGGGATATGATATGGAAGATTTCTGGTTGCGTTGAGTTGTAGGTGAATCCTCCTGTGTCTGTCATCATACCCGTATATGTTGTCACCGCCATATCTTTTGTCATGGCGTCATAGCCCCCAAGTTGCCATATAAGCCTGAATACGATTTCTGAAGTGCTTGACAGCTCCGGGTGTGAGATGTGTATTTTCGCTTTGATATCAGGGGCGAGGTGGTGGTCTATGAGCAATATAGGCGCTTTGCTCTTGCTTATTTCTGTTTCGATGGATGCTCCTGTGCGCGACAGGGACCCGAAATCCATGCAGCAGATGAGGTCGGCTTTGGCTATTGTCTCTATTGCCAACTGCTGCTTTTTGTCAAAGCGTAGCAGTCTGTTTGTCCCCGGTATCCATTGCAGGAAGTCTGGATACAAATCCGGTACTATCACTGTTGCGTTCTTACCCTGTTGCTCAAGGTAACTCGCCCAAGTGAGAGCAGAGCCGAGAGCGTCCCCGTCTGCATTAATATGACAGAATAAGGCAACGTTATTAACAGAAGAAACGAGGTCGCGCAGTTGTGCGACCTCGTTGTTGTTTAGCAGGTTTATATCCATTTCTTGATTAGAACAGTTTGTTGGGATAAACGCCATCTTCAACCAGCTTCGCTATGCGTGCTACGGTGTCAGGGCGGTCTTCTGAATAAGTTACACCGAACCATTTGCTTGTTGTGTCAAGAACCTTGCAGGTAGCGGTGCCTTCATTGATGAGTTTGTTGACCATAAGAGGTATGAAGAACTCTGACTTCAGGTTGGCAATGTTAGCGGAATCTGATAGGAACTCCTTGAAAAACTCTTCTGAATGCTGGAAGTAGTCAGGTGTAAAGCCCCACATATTCATGCTTACAGGACACTTCTCGTCAACTGTAACCCATGTTCCGTTCTCTGAATTGTTGTCACGGTAAGCGACAGTGCCATTCTCTTGGCGTGCTATTTTTGTACGCTCTACACATGTTGTCAGGCACTCTTCTGCGTCAGTGGAACATATTCCACGGCTCACTGTGCCGTTTTCACTTAGTGTATTGCCCACACGGAAGCCTACCATTGCGTATTGTCCTTTTGCATTCTCTGGCAGTTCTGAAAGGAATTTCCCTATTACCATGAATGCGTCACGGTTGTAGAAGTCATCGCAGTTGATGACACAGAAAGGCTCTTTGATTATGTCTTTGCCCATCAATACGGCGTGATTGGTTCCCCATGGCTTTTGTCTTCCCTCCGGTACGGAGAATCCTTCTGGCAGTGCATCTATGCTTTGGAAGCAGAGTTCACACTTTACCTTACCCTCATATTTGGACAATATCTGTGTGCGGAACTGTTCTTCAAAGTCCTTTCGTATCACCCATACAATCTTGCCGAAGCCGGCTTGTATGGCATCATAGATGCTGTAGTCCATAATTGTCTCGCCATTAGGGCCGAGACCGTCCAATTGCTTCAGACCACCGTAACGGCTTCCCATTCCGGCAGCAAGGAGAAATAGTGTAGGTTTCATAATATTTTAATTTAATGTTGATGTGTGTTGACGTGTATTAGTCTGCAATTAATGGCACAAAGGTACATATTTATATTGAATTATATTGTTTATTTATGAAAATTAACAATAGTATTCGTGTTTTTTAAGCCTGTGATGTGTGCGTCTGTTCGTTCAATGGATTCCATCCTTGTGATAGCAATTCAAACTCATTTCCGTCTCTTGCCACCAGTTGCATACCGTATTCGGGGCGTGTGATGTGTCCTATCACCTTTATGTCTTGCATGTTTTGCAGCGTTTCATTATCGCCTATGTGGCATGTGAACAGCAGTTCGTAGTCCTCACCGCCGTTCAGGGCACACGTTGTCACGTTCATGTTCAGTTCCTCTGCCATGATTGCTGTCTGGTAATCAATAGGCAGACATTTCTCGAATATGCGGCAACCGGTGCCCGATTGCTTGCAAATGTGATGCAGTTCAGATGAAAGACCGTCGGATATGTCCATCATAGCCGTCGGTCGAATGCCTGCTTCGCGTAGTTTAATTAAAATATCACCGCGTGCTTCTGGCTGTATCTGTCTCTGTATAAGATATTCCTTTCCTGCAAACTCCGGTTGCCATGCTTCATCAAGTTGGCGTTGTAATGCTGCTATTTGCGCTTGGTCCTTCGCCTCTTTAATCTTTTTCTGCAATTCTTTTACCTGTCCGTAGTACACCATTTTCTCACGTTCAAGCAGTTGCAGACCTGTATAAGCAGCGCCGAGGTCACCGGAAACGCAGACAAGATCCGTATCTTTTGCTCCGTTTCTATATATTATATCCTCTTTTTTTGCTTCTCCTATGCAGGTGATGCTGATTGCAAGTCCAGTCAAAGAAGATGTAGTGTCACCACCGACAATATCAACTCCCCATTTCTCGCACGCCATATTAAGTCCCGCATAGAACTCTTCCATGTCTTCAACGCTGAAGCGTTTGGACAATGCTATTGAGACAATGAGCTGTCGTGGCGTGCCCCCCATGGCGAAAATGTCGCTGAGGTTCACCATGGCAGACTTGTAACCGAGATGCTTAAGGTCCACGTATGTAAGGTCGAAGTGTACTCCTTCCATCAACATATCCGTTGTTACCAGTGTCTCTGTGTCAGGATAGTGCAGCACTGCGCAATCGTCTCCAACGCCCTTTAGCGTTGATTTGTTCTTTGTCGTTATGTCTTTTGTAAGTCTGTCTATAAGACCAAATTCACCAAGTTTAGCGATTTCCATTGTTTTTGTATAGTTGTTATCCTGTTATATCCTTTGTATCATCCCCCTCATGATTTCCGTCATCAGTGGTTGTGCATTGTGTGCCGCTTCCTGTACTTCCTCATGTGTAGCCTCTACTGGCGTGTCTGCTATGCCCATGTTGGTTATTATGCTTATTCCGAACACCTTTATGTCGCAGTGTCGTGCAACGATTACCTCCGGAACGGTGCTCATTCCTACTGCATCTCCGCCCAACATGTGGTATGCACGGTATTCTGCAGGCGTTTCATAGCTTGGTCCTTGCACCCCAAGGTATGTACCATGCATTATGCGTATGCCATTTTCAGCGGCAATCCGGTCTGCCATTGCTATCAGTTCCTTGTCGTAAGCCTCGTGCATATCGGGGAAACGTGCCCCTTGCGGTATGTTCTTTCCGCGTAGAGGATGTTCCGGAAACAGGTTGATATGGTCTGTTATTATCATCAGGTCACCGATGTGGAAGTCCTTGTTGGCACCACCTGCCGCATTGCTTACGAAGAGAGTGCGGATACCAAGTTCACACATTACCCTAATAGGGAATGTCACTTCTTTCATGGAGTAGCCTTCATAGTAGTGGAATCTGCCCTTCATTGCAAGTATATCCTTGCCTCCGAGTCTGCCGAATATCAGTTTCCCGTCATGCCCTTCTACGGTAGATACGGGGAAGTTAGGAATGTCTTTGTATGAAAACTCGTAGGCGTCGGTAATCTCAGAAGCTAATTGGCCGAGTCCTGTCCCCAGTACTATTGCTACCTTTGGCGCTGTTGTCATGCGTGATTTCAGCCACGCCGCTGTTTCTTTGATGTTTTCGTACATAGTCAATTATATAATGATTGAACTTCTCTTCTTCCTCCAGCATGAAACTGATGCGCATCGGTTGTACGTAGACATTCCTCCGCACGTCCGGTGATAGTCCCTTTACTGTTTCAAGACGTGTTGCGTCTTTCTCCGTAGTGATGATGACAGCCGGCTTTTCCATCATCTTGTATGCCATGTTTATGGCTTCCACGTCTGAAGCTGTGAATTGGTGATGGTCACTGAATTTCATCGGTGTTATGCTCTTGCAGTGCCCTTCCATGTCCTTCCTCATCTGTTCAGGCGATGCTATTCCCGTTACAAGCAGTACGTTAGGCAGCCTTTCCCCTTCTGTTATCGCTTGGCCTTCCTTGAACAAAGGCTCGAGTGGACACTGGTCTATTGTCGTGAAATACAGTTGCTGATATGGAAATAACGCCATTGCACGCTGTATCACACGGAAATTCATCGGCTTCATGTCTTTCGGGCATTTCGTTATTATCACTATATCAGCGCGGTTCTTTCCCTCTTTCGGCTCACGTAACCGGCCGGCCGGCAGAAGTTTGTCTTCTGTTATAAGTCGGTGATAGTCCACCAGAAGAATGTTGAGTCCTGGTTTCACATAACGGTGCTGGTAAGCGTCATCCAGCAGTATCAGTTGTGTATCCCGCGTTTCCGGTGAAGTCATTAAAGTCTCTATACCCTTGCAACGGTTTGCTTCTACCGCCACATATACGTTCTGGAACTTGTGGTGCATCTGGTAAGGCTCATCACCGATTTCGTGCATTGTGGTGTCGTTGCCTGCCAACCGGTAGCCCTTGCTCTTCCGTTTGTATCCGCGACTCAGTACTGCTACCTTGAATTTGTCATGCAGCAGACGTATCAGATACTCCACATGTGGGGTTTTGCCTGAACCTCCTACCGTTATGTTTCCGACGGAGATGATGGGTATATCAAACGTTCTGCTCTTTATGACACCCGTGTCAAAGAGCAGGTTCCTTATCCACACGCCCAGTCCGTATAACCAGGATAGTGGCAGCAGCCATTGGTTTGTCTTTATGAAATCACCTTCCATCTATTTCTGTTTCTGGTTGTTGGCTTGAAGTTTAGGTTATGGGCAGTCGGTTTTGTGTCTGTTTGACGTAAACAAAGTCCTCCACATCATATAAATATGCAGTCCCCACAAGACGCTCTAAAATCCGTTTCCTAATATCACAGGGCATCTCGCCTGTACTGGACTCTGCTTTTCTATGTTGCGTATCATCACGAAAGGCTCGTAGTATGCGCCAAGTGTCAGTTGCAGTTGCTCGTCAAGATTGTTGCCATTGCCTTCCACCGTCTCTGTCAATTGTTCCATCCATCCCGGTGTTTCCGGATATGCCACGGTCTCGTAGTCCTTTGTCTTTGCCAGTTGTGCAGCCTTTGCTATGGCATCCTTTATGCCACCCAACCCGTCAACCAATCCGTTTTTCACGGCATCTGTGCCTAACCACACACGTCCTTCGGCAATAGCCTTGACCTTGTCTGTCGGCATTCTTCTGCCGTCCGCCACACGTTTGCAGAACAGTTCATAACCACGGTTTATGTATTGTTGCAGCATTGCCGTCTCCTCAGCATTGAAGGGACGTGCTGTCTGCATCATACTGAAGTCAGAATGTGCATTGGTTTTCACGTTGTCGAACTTCACTCCGAGTTTCTGTGTTATCAGTCCGCTCATGTCTGGAAAAGCCCCGAATATGCCTATCGAGCCCGTCAGTGTAGTCGGCTGTGCCATGATATGCGTGGCAACACATGACATATAGTATGCTCCAGAGGCCGCCATACCACCCATTGATACCACTACGGGCTTGCGTTCCTTAAGCATTTTCACCGCGTGCCATATCTCTTCTGAGGCAAAAGCGTCGCCACCGCCGGAGTTTATTCGTATCACCACAGCCTTCACGTCGTCATCGTCCGCAAGGTCTTCAAGGTCTTTCACCGTTTGTGTACTAACTATGCCGGCATCTCCCATTATGGCACCAGCCTCGATGGAACGTACTATTGAGCCTTCACAGTAGTACACTGCTATTTTGTTGTCGTTTTTCTTGCTTCCGAAGTCGCTCTTGTTCAGTGTGGTGCATGACAATTTGCTTATCTCCTTGTCCTTGTCAATACCCAGCATCCGTTTCATTTCCGTCTTCACCTCTTCTGCATACAGTGTCTTGTCCACCAGTTTGTGCTGCATCAGGTACGTTGTAGGCTGTAAGGCAGCAAGTTCGTCTGCGCACCTGTTCACGTCAGCAACGCTTATACCCCTTGCCTTGCCTATCTCTGAGGCCACTGTGTTCCAGATGCCGTTCACATACTGCGTGACCTGCAAACGGTTCTCGTCGCTCATCTTGTCTTCAGTGTATTGCTCCGTGGCACTCTTGAATTTGCCCACTTTCACCACAGTCATCTTCATGCCTACTTTGTCCAGCAAGTCCTTCAGAAACATCGGCTGAGAGGCCAATCCGTGCAGGTCAAGTATCCCCTCTGGGTTTATCCACACCTTGTCGGCTACGGAACAGACGTAGTATGTACCCTGAGTGTACTCCCTTGCATAACTTACAATGAGTTTCTTTTTTGCCTTTGCACGCTGCAGTGCCTGCCTTATCTCCTGAAGAGAAGCATAATCCGTCTGTACCATGCCCGCCTCAATGTATATGGCGCGTATCTCCTTGGCATTGGCAGCCTTGTCTATCGCTCCGATGATGTCATCCAGTCCCTGTTGCTTTCCGGCATATCCAATGAAATCATTGAAAGGGTTTTCTTCGGAATGTTCCGTTATGTCGCCTGAAAGATTTACCACAAGCACGCTGTTTTTGTCAATCTTCAGCGAATTGTCGCTACCTGCCACTATTATGCCGGTGATGACAATGGCAGCCACAATGGTTAAAGTGACTATGCTGATTATACAACCTAAAACGGAGGCGAAAGTGAATTTGAGAAATTGTCGCATAAGGTAGAGAATGAAAAACGCTGCAAAAATACAAAAAATAATTCAAAAAAAAACTTTTCGCCACGTAATTTTATGTTTTAATGCAAAAATATCAGTAACTTGCACATTATATAAAAATAAATTGTTATCTTTGCATCATAAAAGCAGTCGTAGGAAAATTGTACCGCGATAACAGAAAACAGACAAAACGACTGCTATCGGAAGGCGATATCTTTACAAGGAAGATTAGTGCCGATTCGTAAAAAACTAAACAATATATTACTAATTACTACCTTAACAAACAATGAAAGGAAAGTTTCTCTTTTCTCTTGTGTTGCTCTTTGCCTTTACGGCAACGAGAGCTGCCAAGTATGATTTTACGAAGCCGATGCCGATGTATGATGATACAGCGGGATACGGCTATGACATCGTCGACGCACCTGTTGTTAAAAGCAAGAAGTTGCCGTTGCATCCGTTTTATTTCTCCGTAAAGGTGCCCGATGGCAATTACCGTGTCACTGTTGTGCTTGGCAGCAGGCAGCGTGCCGCTGAAACTGTTGTCCGGGCAGAATCGCGTAGGGCGCTGGTCGGGAAATGCGTTACCCGCAAGGGCGGCACGGAGACGTTCTCTTTCGTGGTGCATAAACGCACGCCTGCCATAGAAGGGGGAGGCAATGTGCGCATCAAGCCGGGAGAAGTCGGAAGCATGACGTGGGATGACAAGCTGACATTGGAGTTCAACGGTGCCGCACCGGCGGTGCAAAGTGTCAGCATAGAGCCTGATACCACGGCCGTCACCATGTTCCTTTGTGGAAACTCTACGGTGGTGGACCAGGGCAGGGAGCCGTGGGCTTCATGGGGACAGATGGTGCCACAGTGGTTTGACAGCAATGTCTGTGTAGCCAATTATGGCGAGAGCGGACTCACCGCATCGTCCTTCATGGCGCAGAACCGTCTCGACAAGATACTCTCAATGATGAAGAAAGACGACTATGTGTTCTGTGAGTTCGGTCATAATGACGAAAAGGAAAAAGGTCCTGGCACCGGAGCATGGTACCACTATACGGTGGCATTGAAGAAATTTATCGACCGTGTGCGTGAAAAGGGCGGCAACATCATATTCTGTAC